>CALVVO010000001.1 GCA_944363885.1 uncultured Bacilli bacterium
AAAGAGATATTATACTATATATTTAAAGGTATAATTTTAACTAATGATAGGGTATAATTTTAAAAAAGGATTAACAAGTAGATGTACTAGAATTGACATTTTGCGTTGATTGTGGTATATTATTGCCAACGGAATTGACCAACGATGTGGTGAAAGCATTAGCTAATGTACTACGATTTTGGTCAATTCTTTTTATATTCGTTATGTCATATAATGTTTTAGTATTTCCGTTTTTAGCAATATTTATTAATCCCTCAAAATTTTGATTGCCAAAAAAAGAGAGCTTATTTCAAAAGTTCTCTTTTTAATTTATCAATATTGTCATTCATTATAGTTATATAAGTTTCACTATTTTTCCTTTGCTCTTCAGTTAAATTTACCATATCATCAATTTCTATTACTTCTAAATCATAAGTGTTGACTAATGAATTTAAACTATCTGTAAGTTCATAATTTTTTAATTTATATAAATAAGAAATGTCCTCGTCACTTGCTAGGGTAAGAGCAGTTTTGTAGTTTTTTTCATAATTGCTGTTTTCTGTATCTAATGATACAACATTAATATTGTATTTTGACAAAAATGATAATACTTCGTTTGCTACAATAATATTATGGTAACTGGCATTTTTTCCTATCATTGTCAAGTCTACATCTATTTCTGAAATTGCAATTTTTAATTCTTTATAATTTTCTTCTATTTTTTCCTTTGTATATACATTACTCTCATAATCAATTAAACTTTCTTTTACGTTTCTTGCCATCATTAAGTAGTGAGATGGATCTAGCCATAATTCTTCAAGACCATATTTGTAGTTCATGTTTTTCATAGTGTCTATTATTTCTAAATTTTTGTTTTTATTTAGAAAATCTACTGCTAAATCTACTTCATCTGAAATACCGTTATATATGAATTTATTGCCTTTTGAATAATTGCTTTTTTGTTTTTCTGTTAGTGAATATTCTTCTATATTTATTCCATTTGGATATATACTTTTAATCTCTGAATAATCACTATATAAAAAATCTGCAATGTATTCAATAGGATATATAGTTACATATGTTTTATTATCACTAAAATTTGTTCCTTCAAAACAACCTGTAAGTGCTAAACTCATTAAAATTAATAATACTATTTTTTTCATCTTTTCTCCTTTAAAGGTAATAAATCTATACCATATTTTCCAAAAGGTCTACATCTTAATATTCTTTTAAAACCAAGATATAAACCTTTTATAGATCCATATTCTATAATTGCTTGTTTAGTGTACTCTGAACAAGTAGGGTAGAACCTGCAACATGCATGAGAACTAAATGGCATTATTTGATATAAATTTATGAGACCAACTAATATTTTTTTCATAATAATATAATTATACTAAAAAAAATATAAAAAATAAATTACTTATACCAATTTTTACATAGATTTGTTATAATTAAATAGGTGATATAATGAAACTTCTAGATTCTTACGGAATAAAATTTGATGAAAATAGTTTAATTTCTGTAGCACTTACTCATACTTCTTATGCGAATGAACATAATGTTATTTCTTATGAAAGGCTTGAGTTTTTAGGCGATGCAGTTTTAGAACTTCTTTGTAGTGATTATTTATATAAATGCACTAATTATAAAGAAGGCGAAATGAGTAGAATGAGAAGTCTTTATGTCTGTGAAAACGCGCTTTATGAGTATTCTAAAAAAATTAAACTTAAGGATTATATTAGACTTGGTAACAGTGTTAAAACTCCAAATAAAACAATAATAGCTGACGTCTTTGAAGCTATGATGGGTGTTTTATATTTAGAAAAAGGTTATTCAGAATGTAAAAAGTTGTTTTTCGAACTTATTGTTCCATACATTGAAAATAGTGTTGATTTTTTGAAAGATTATAAAACTTTATTTCAAGAACAAATGCAAACTGAACAGAAGTCTATTACTTATGTAGTTACTAATGAAAGCGGTCCTGCTCATAAAAAAACTTTTGAAGTTGATGTCATTATTGATGGTATAGTTTATGGCCATGGAGTAGGCAGTAGTAAAAAAGAAGCTGAACAAAATGCGGCAAAAGAAGCATTGAGCAAACACGCATAGGGAAGTGTAAAAAATGTATATAAAAGAGATTAAAATAAATGGTTTTAAAAGTTTTGCTGATAGAATAGTTATTGAACTTAATAAAACTTTTACTGGTATTGTTGGGCCAAATGGCAGTGGAAAAAGCAATATAGTAGATGCGGTCAAATGGGTGCTAGGGGAACAATCTATCAAAACTTTAAGAGGAACATCTGGAATGAGCGATGTCATCTTTAATGGTTCAAAATCTCGTGATGCCAAAAATGCTGCTTCGGTTACAATATCTTTTGATAACACCAATCATGAGCTTAACACAGACTATGAAACTGTAGAAGTTAAAAGAATTGTATATAAGTCAGGTGAAAATGAGTATTATTTGAATGGACAAAGATGCAGATTAAAAGATATTACTGATTTATTTTTAGATAGTTTTAGTACAAAAGATGGAATAAATATAATCGCACAAGGCAAAGTTGCTGAAATACTTTCTAACAAAGCTGAGGATAGAAGGATAGTTTTTGAAGAGGCTGCTGGCGTATTAAAGTATAAAAAAAGAAAAGAAGATAGTTTAAGAAAGTTAGCAAAAACGCATGATAATTTATCTAGAATCAATATGATTATTAATGAACTAGAATCACAAGTCGAGCCTTTAAAAAAAGAATCAGAAAAAGCTAACAAATACAACGAAATAAAAAATGAATTGACAAATATTGATGTCGCACTCATAACAAATGATATTTCTAAAAAATATGTTACTTTAGAAGAAAACAGGAAAAGAGTTTCCTCTTTAAAAGAAAATATTGCTTTTAAAACAAGTGAAAATAGAAAATTAGAAACAATAATTGAAGAAAACAAAATTAAACTTATTAAACTTGAATCTAAAGAAAGTAAAATAAGAGAAGATTTAAATAAAGTGACTACTGATTTATCAAATGCCTCACAAAAAAAAGAATTATTAATAGAGAGAACAAAATATGATAAAAACAGTGATGAAGTAAAGAATAATTTAATTGCTGTTAAAGAAAAACAATTATTGGTTAAAAATGAGATTGAATCTCTAAATCGCACAATTATAAATAAAAAAAGTGAAGAACAAAACATTAATGAAGTTTTAACTAATCTTGAAAAAGAAAATTCAACATTAAATAAACGACTCGAAATCATTAAATCTGAATATAACAATATAATAAGACAAGAAGAAACTTTAAAAAACAAAAAACAAATTCTTGAAAATAATATTCAAAATAATGAATTAGCTCCATATAGTGTTAAATTTATTTTAAATTCACATATAGATAAGGTACATGATGTTATAGGTAATTTAGTTACAACAGATGACAAATATATGAATATGCTAAATGTAGCTATACAAAATGTTCAAAATCATATTGTTGTTGATGACGAAGAAACTGCTAAAAGATGTATTAGTTTATTAAAGGAAAACAAAAGTGGCCGAGCAACTTTTTTACCAATTTCGGCAATTAAACCAAAAAGGATTGATGAAGTCATTTTAAATAAAATTAAAAAAGAAGACTCTTTTATTGGAATTGCTTCTGAGCTAGTTAATTATAGTAATATATATTCTGATATAATAAATAATTTACTAGGCACAACTTTAGTTGTTAAAACAATTGACGATGCGATAAAAATTAGTAAATTGATTTATAATAGATATAGAATTATTACTTTAAATGGAGACGTTATTAATGTGGGTGGATCTATGACAGGCGGCTCACTTAAAACGAATAACTCAATTATTAGTGAAAAATATGAACTAGAAAGTATAAAAGAAACTATTAAAAATATTGGAATAAGAAAAGAAGAGATAGTTAAAGAAGAAGAAGAATTAGAGTTCAAATTTAATGATTTAAAGAACAAAATATATAAAAGCAATGTCGAAATTGTTGGCATTAAAGAATTTATATCAAACAAAACGAGCTTATTAAATGATAATAAAGCAGAAAATGAAAAATTGTTAAACGAAATTAGTGATTTATCTAATAATTCAAAAGAAAAAATTGACAAAAACATTTCTAATATAATGGATAAATATTACAAATTAGAAAATCTTAAAAAGGAACTTGAATATAATCTAAACAGTGTTATTAAAGAGCAAAACCACATTAAAGATAGTATTAATGAATCAGAAATAGTTATTAAAAAAGCCAACAATGATGAAAAGAAAGAAATTGAAAATATCAATAAATTAGAAATTGATATTACTAAAGATAATATTCTAGTGGACAATTTACTTGTTAAACTTAATGAGGAATATAGTATGACTTATGAAAAGGCTAAGCAAAATTATATTTTACAGATGGATGAAGAAACAGCAAGACTAAAAGTAGCAGATTTAAAAAGAAATATTAAACTCCTCGGAAATATTAATTTAAATAGTATTGAAGACTACGAAAGAGTAAATAAAAGATATACTTTTATGATAACTCAGAAAGAAGATTTGAAAAACAGTGAATCTAATTTACTAGATATCATTAAAAGTATGGATGAACAAATGATTGATAAATTTTCTAAAACATTTAATAAGATAAATATTGAATTTAACCAAGTTTTTAAAGAATTGTTTAATGGTGGAGAGGCAAGGTTAGAACTTACTGATCCCAATAATATGTTGGAAACTGGAATTGATATAATAGCATATCCGCCAGGGAAGAAGCCAGCTAATATTTCATTACTAAGCGGTGGAGAGAAGACTTTAACCGCAATTAGTTTGTTATTTTCAATAATGAATTTAAAACAAGTACCATTTGTAATATTAGATGAAGTTGAAAGTGCCCTAGATGAAGCAAATGTTGAACGTTTTGGAAAATATTTAGACAATTATAAAGGTAAAACGCAACTTCTTATAATTACCCATAAGAAAAAAACAATGGAATTTGTCGATTTATTATATGGCGTTACCATGGAAGAAAGCGGAGTTAGTAAATTAGTTAGTGTTAAACTAGAAACAAAAGAATAGACGAATATTAAAATTTTTCTTTTTGATTTTTTAAGAATTAATCATTTGCAAAACTAGACATATTTTTCAAATAGTGTTATAATTAAGGCGAGATTGAAGGGAGGGTAGAAAAATGACTCATGTGGATGTTAAAAATGGTAATGTTGAAGTTGCTTTGAAAAAATTTAAAGTAAAAGTGCAACGTAGTGGTATCCCTTCTGAAATGAAAAAAAGAAAAGAATATTCAAAACCAGGCGTAGTAAGAAGAGAAGCTAAAAAAGAAGCTATCAAAAATGCTAGAAAAAAAAGTAGAAACAATAGATAAAGTTTTAGAAATTGTGATAGGTGATTAATATGTTATATGAAAAGTTAATAAACGATATGAAAGAAGCTATGAAGAGCAAGGACAAAGAAACGTTAAGTACTATAAGGCTTCTCAAAAGCGCTATTGATTTATACAAAATTAACAATAAAATGGACAGGAGTACAGTTAGCGATGAAGTTGTAATAGAAATTGCAGCAAAACAAGTTAAAACTCATAAAGAAAGCATTATTGAATTTAGAAATGCTGGAAGAGAAGACTTAGCAAAAAAGCTTGAAGATGAAATAAAAGTTATAAAAAACTATTTGCCTGAACAACTAAGCGAAGAAGAAATTGAAAAAGTAATAAATGATATTTTTGAAAAAGTAAAACCAACTGGAAAAAGCGATATGGGCAAAATAATGAAAGAAGTAAATATATTATTAAAAGGCAAAGCAGATATGAAAACTGTAAGCGAAATAGTAATGAGTAAACTTAATTAGTTTACTTTTTTATTTAATAAAATATAATTTAATTATGAAAGAAATAAAAGATTTAGAAATTTTAGAAAATATATGTATGAGCAATTACACTTCATACAAAACAGGCGGAATTGCAAAATATTTAGTATATCCGAATACTTTAAAGTCATTAATTGAATTAATAAAATATATTAAAAATAACAGCATAAAACACTTTATTCTAGGTAACGGAACTAATATAATATTTACAGACGATTTTTATGATGGAGTAGTTATAAATCTGAAAAAATTAAATAATTTACTAGCTAATAAAAACACCATTTGCGTATCAAGTGGATATAGTTTACAAAAATTAGTTAGCATTACAATAGAAAAAAGCTTAAGCGGTTTAGAATTTGCTGCAGGAATACCCGGAACTGTAGGCGGAGCAATTTACATGAACGCAGGAGCATATGCAACTGCGATGTCAGATATAATAGATGAAGTAACTTATTTAGAAAACGATGAAATAAAAACAAAAAAAAGAGAAGAGCTAGAATTTGGCTATAGAAAAAGCTATTTTAAAAAAAATAAAAGCATAATTATACTAAGCACAAAAATAAAGCTAAAACCCGGAAACAAAAAAGAAATACAAGATAAAATAAAAGAATACACAGAAAAAAGAATAAAAGCGCAGCCATTAGAATACCCAAACGCAGGAAGCGTATTTAAAAATCCTGATAATATAAGTGCAGGATCATTAATAGAACACAAACTAAATTTAAAAGGATACAATATAAATGACGCATACATTTCAACAAAACACGCTAATTTTATAATTAATAAAGGAAATGCAAAAAGCAAAGACATTATAAAATTAATAAAAGAAATACAAAAAGAAGCACTAGAAAAAGAAAAAATTAATTTAGAATTAGAACAAGAAATAATTAAATAAAAAAACAAAATCTCCATATAATTAATAGGAGGTTTTTTTATGTTAAACACCTTTGCAAATTACTTTAAAAACGAAAATTATTCATTACTAATAGCTAGTAATAAATTATACATAAATAATTACAATAAAATAATAAATATCAAATCAAATGAAATAATAATAGATGTAAAAGATAAAAGATTATTTATATTTGGAAAAGATTTTATATTAAAAAAGATGGATAAATTAGAGTTATACATAACTGGAAGTGTAACAAGGGTAGAAATAAATGAAAGATAAAAAAGTAATAGTAAAAATAAAAAAATATAAAATCTATGAAATAATAAAAACACTTTCCAAATACAATATTTACTATAACAAATTAGACAAAAAAGAAGATAATATAACGCTAGAAATAAATTATAAAGACTATAAAAAATTAAAAGCATTATTTAAAAAAAATGTTAAAATAATAAAACAAACAGGAATATACGGGTTAATTGAGACGCTTAAAAAACATTATATTTTTATAATCTCAATAATACTAAGTTACTTTGTTATACTTATTCTTTCAAATGTCTGCTTTGGAATAAATATAGAAACCAACAATAACGAGTTAAAAAAAATAATTATAGAAGAACTTGATGAATTTGAAATAAAAGAATATAAATTTAAAAAAGACTACAACGAATTAACTAAAATAAAAAACAAAATATTAGAAGACAACAAAGACAAATTAGAATGGTTAGAAATAACAGAAAACGGTGTATATTATAACATATCACTAACAGAAAGAATAATTAAAGAAACTCCTAATGTAGAAAACGAAATAATGGACATAGTAAGTACAAAAGATGCACTTATACAAAAAGTAATTATAAGAAAAGGAACAGATATAAAATATGTAAATGATTACGTAAAAAAGGGTGAAGTAATAATATCAGGCAATATAATAAAAAATGAAGAAGTCGTGGGCAATGTAATACCTGATGGAGATATATATGGAGAAGTATGGTATACAGTAACTACAACAGTTCCGTACAATTTTATTGAATACACAAGTACAGGAGAAAAAGTCAATCACTACTACATAAGCTTTTTAGGAAATAAAATGACAATACTGGGAAAATTTGATTATAATAACGTATTTATAAGAGAAGAAACAATTATAGATAAGCCATACATATTCTTTAAATTAATGAAAGAAGAAAAAGAAATATTTGAATATAAAGAGCTAACTCTAAGCAGCAGTGAAGCATACGAAGAAGCATTAAAAAGAAGCGACAAAAGCATTAATGCAAAACTAAATGATGACGAATACATAATAGACAAAAAAGTTTTGAAAAAGAATGAGTTTAGTAGTAAAATAGAAATAGAAGTATTTTATAGGGTTTATGAAAACATAGGAAAGTTAGAAAAAAGAATAACAAATTTAAATGAAGAGGAGCAAATATAATGGTAAAAAGCACTTTTTTTGATATTATTGATACTGCATGGCCAACATTAGTAATTTTTTTAATCGTAATTATATTACTTAGAATAATGTATTTAAAACAAAATAAAAAGAAATTTGTATTTCATGAAGAATTAATACTATTATTATTTGTCACATACATATTATTACTTTTTGAACTTGTAACTATAAGAGATGTTGAATTTGGTGGGGTAAACTGGATGCCATTTAGGGAAATTTTGAGATATGATTTTGGCACTGATTTATTTTATAAACAAGTAATAGGAAACATAATTTTATTTATTCCTTTTGGCTATTTTGCAACTTATTATTCCAAATTAACTAAGATTAGACACATATTTTTTATAACATTTATAACCAGTACTACCATTGAAATCGTTCAAAGATTCATTGGTAGAAGTTTTGACGTTGACGATATAATATTAAATGTAGTAGGTGGAATTATTGGCTTTTTACTATTCATTGGTTTAGATGCAATAAGAAAAAAACTACCTAAAATATTTCAAAATGATTTGTTTTATAATATTTTGGCAATAATATTACTTATTTTAATAGTATTATACTTGTTTGGTACAGTAAGGATTGGTTAAATGATAGAAGTATATAATGAAACAAACAGCGACGCTTATATAAAAGACATAAAAAGTGTATTAAAACTTGGCTTAAAACACATGAATATTAAAGATTCATATATAAGTGTAGTTATAGTTGACAAAGATAAAATACATGAAATAAATAAAACATACAGAAATGTAGACAAAGTAACAGATGTCATTTCATTTGCATTTGAAGATAACGGGGGAATTACTCCAGATGGGTTAAGAATACTTGGCGAAATATACTTATGTATGGACAAAGCAAAAGAACAAGCCATTGAATACGGACACAGCGATAAAAGAGAGATATGTTATTTAGTTACACATGGACTATTACATCTACTTGGATATGATCACGAAAAAGAAGAAGACAAAAAAGAAATGAGAATAAAAGAAGAAGAGATATTGGAGTTTTATGATGCGAATAGATGAAAGAAAAAAATTAAGAGGAATTAAAAGACTAAAAAGCAGTTTAAAATTTGCTTTTGACGGATTAAAATACGCTTATAAAAATGAACAAAGCATGACAGTACACATAATCATTACCATATTAGTAATAATATTTGGTGTAATATTTAAAATAAATAGTTTAGAATGGATTGCAGTCATATTTTGCATAGGTATAATGATGTGTTTAGAATTAGTAAACACTAGTATTGAAGCTGTAGTTGATTTAGTCACAGAAAAATATAATGAAAAAGCCAAAGTAGCAAAAGACGTAGCTGCCGCAGTATCAGTTATGTTTAGCTTTACTTCAATAATAATTGGATTAATAATATTTATACCAAAAGCAATTGAATTTATAAGGAGTATAATATGAAAGAAAAATTAGAAAAATTATTAAACAATAGTTACGCACCATATTCTGGTGTCCACTTTGCATGCATAGTAGAAACAGAAAACGGTAACTTTTATAGCGGAGTTAATGTTGAAAACGCATCATATGGTGGAACGATATGTGCTGAAAGAAATGCAATCAATAATGCAATAGCGAACGGAGAAAAAAACATAAAAGTAGTTTATTTGATGACTGATAAAATAGATATTTGTTACCCATGCCATATATGTAAACAAACATTCCTAGAATTTTTAGACAGTAAAGTTATATTTAATCTAATGACAAAAAACGGGAAAATGGAAGTTTTGACATATGAAGAGGTAATGAATAGAAATTTTAGCAAGGAAGATTTAAAATGAAAAGCGGTTTTGTTAGTATAATAGGTAGACCAAATGTGGGTAAAAGCACATTATTGAACACTATTGTTGGTGAAAAAATAGCAATTACAAGTGATAAACCACAGACAACTAGAAACTTAATACAAGGAATATATAACGACATTGACACACAAATAGTATTTATAGATACGCCAGGAATACATAAACCAATAAACAAGCTAGGTAATAAAATGAATGCACAATCCTATTATAGTATTGATGACGTAGACGTTTTAATGCTTGTAATGGATTCATCGAGCGAGCTTGGAAGTGGAGATAAATTTGTACTTGATAAATTATCTTACACTTTAAAGCCTGTAATACTAGTTTTAAATAAAATAGATAAACTTACAAATGAAGAATTACTATTAAAGATTACTGAGTATAAAGACATATACGATTTTGCGGATATTGTACCTATTTCAGCATTAAAAAAAGATAATGTAAATAGATTAATAGACGTAATAAAAAAATATTTGCCAGATAATGTAAAATACTTTATGAATGATGAAATAACAAGTGCTAGTGATGAATTTAGAATATGTGAAGCAGTTAGAGAAAGCATATTAAATTTAACTAATGATGAAGTACCATACTCAGTAACTTGCGTAATAAACAACATTGAAAAAGGCAAAGATATAATGAACATTTACGTAGATATAATAGTAGACCGAGAGAATTTAAAAAAGATAATTATTGGAAAAAAAGGAATAAAACTAAAAGAAATAGGAATAAAAGCAAGAGGTGAAATTGAAAAGATCTTAGGCTGTCAAGTTTACTTAGAACTATACGTTAAAACGCTAAAAAAATGGAGAGATAAAGAAAAATATTTAACAGATTTAGGATTTAATGAATAAATTATCACAAATAGCATCAATATATATTAGGTGATAAAATTTGAAAAAAGATAAATTATGGGAAACATTTAAAAAAAGTGGCAAAATAGAAGATTATCTAAAATACAAGAAAGGTAGTAAAAACAAAGATTAATGAAAATAGTTAGTACAGAAGGATTTGTAGTATCTACAACAAAATACAGTGAAAACTCAAAAATATTAAATATTCTAACAAAAGATTATGGATTAATTGGAGTTATATCAAAAAGTTGCATGTCTAGTAAAAGTGCACTTAGAACAGTGAGTGAAAGATTTATATATGCAAACTTTAACATTAATTATAAAGAAGGTAAATTAAGCACATTAATAAGTGCAGATATAATAAATTACTTTAAATACATAAGAAGTGATATAAACTTAATTGGATATTTAACATATTTAACTGAAATAACAACAGATGTATATAAGCAGAGTAATGATATAGAAATATATAAAATGTTTATCGCAACACTACTCAAAATTGAACAAAAACTAGATCCTTTGGTACTAACTAACATTTTAGAAATAAAATATTTAGATTATCTAGGTGTTGGATTAAATTTAAATTGCTGTACATTATGTGGAAGCAAAAACATAGTTGCAATATCTCATAAACAAGGTGGTTTTTTATGTAAAAACTGTTATGATAATAGTGGATTTACAAATAAAAGTGCATTAAAAACAATAAGACTATATTATTATGTTGATATAGAAAAAATAAGTGAATTAAATATATCTAATGATACAAAAGTAGAAATAGATAATTTTTTAAATCATTATTATAAAGATTACACTGGGTTATATATAAAAAGTAAGGAATTTTTAAATAATCTAAAAACACATTAGATTTCTAAAAACATTTGTACTTTTTTACAATTTTTAATTTTTAGGCATTTATAGCATATTTAAACTTTTGCCTTTAGTTATTATTTCTAACATAAAATATTATCGCTGTTGTGTAAAGTCAAAACAAATTTTTGTAAAGCAATTTTAAATCTATATTCTTATACATAATTAACAATAACACCTATAATACTGGGCTAAAATCAAAAATTTTGTTTAAAAACAACTTTACACTAATTAAATAATTTTACTAAAAATCAAAATAATACGTGACCTGGTATAACCAGTAATGATATACTTATAATATAATAAAAAGAAAAAATAGAGTTCAAGGAGTATGAAAATTATGTATGACTTTAAAGAAGATTATTCAGACGATGTAATAAAACCTTTAGAAGAAGAAGTAAACAGATTAAGAAGGCTTAAGGTAAAAAAGAAATTTCTCTGGACAAAATTTGATGAAGAAAAACTAGAAGAGAAAGAATTATTATTATTGCAAAAATTTGAAAAATTAGGCAGTATGTTAGAAGACTAATTGTAATTATACTAAAACATGCTAGGTTTTAAAATTTTTAGTTGCAAAAAATTAATAATGTATTATAATAAATATTATGAGGCGAAGATGAAAGGTTGGAAACTTTCTAGTCATATATGAAGAGGGATTCTTTTAGAATAAATTAGGTGGAACCGCGGACAGAATGTTCGTCCTAATGAATTTTAAAAGTTTTTTTATTTTAAGGAGGAAAATTATGAAAGAATTAAAAATGGAAGATGTTGTGAATTATTGTAAACAATATGGATTTATTTTTCAAGGAAGTGAAATTTATGGTGGACTTGCCAATAGTTGGGACTATGGCCCACTCGGAACATTATTAAAAGAAAATGTTCGAAATGCATGGAAAAAAAAGTTTATACAAGAAAACGAATACAACGTTGGTTTAGATTCAGCAATTCTCATGAATCCAGAAGTTTGGGTAGCAAGTGGGCATGTTGCTAGTTTTGCAGATCCACTTATAGATTGCAAAAAATGCAAAGCACGTGAAAGAGCCGATAAATTAATAGAAGAAGCAACAAACGGAAGAGAAACTGGAGATGGATGGAGTAATGAAAAATTAGAAAATTACATAAAAGAAAACCATATAAAATGCCCAAAATGTGGCAGCGAAGAATTCACTCCAATAAGAAAATTCAACTTACTATTTGAAACATCATTAGGAGTAACAGAAGATAGTAAAAATGTGATTTACTTAAGAGGGGAAACAGCACAGGGTGTATTTGTAAATTTTAAAAACGTAGAAAGAAGCATGAGGCTTAAATTACCTTTTGGAATTTGCCAAACAGGTAAAGCATTTAGAAATGAAATCACTCCAGGTAATTTTATATTTAGAACAAGAGAGTTTGAACAAATGGAGCATGAATTTTTCTGTAAACCAGGAACAGATCTAGAATGGTTTAAGTATTGGAAAGAATTTTGTATGAATTTTTTATACTCACTAGGAATACGACAAGAAAATTTAAGATTTAGAGATCATTCAAAAGAAGAATTAAGTTTTTATAGTAAAGCTACTACAGACATAGAATACAAATTTCCGATGGGTTGGGGCGAACTATGGGGTATAGCTGATAGAACAGACTATGACTTAGGGGTTCACACATCACATAGTGGAGAAGATTTGTCTTACCACGATCAAGAAACAAATGAGAAATATTTGCCATATGTCATAGAACCATCAGTCGGATTAGACAGATTACTTTTATCAGTTTTATGTGATGCATATCATAAGGAACAACTAGAAAATGGAGAGGATAGAGAAGTATTAAAATTACATCCATATTTATCACCTTACAAAGTTGCAGTACTTCCACTAGTCAAAAAATTTCATAGTGAAAAAGCAAAAGAAATATATAAAAATTTATCTAAAGAATTTATGTGCTCATTCGATGAAACACAAAGCATTGGGAAAAGATATAGAAGGCAAGACGTAGTGGGGACACCATTTTCAGTTACTGTCGATGATGATACATTAAACAATGGAACAGTTACTGTTAGAGATAGAGACACAATGGAACAAACAACAATAAAAGTTGAAAATCTAATAAATTACATTAAAGAAAGAATCACTTTTTAGTGGTTTTTTTATTTTTTTATTTTTTATTTGATTACATAGTTAATATGTGATAAAATTAAATAGAAGATATGGAGAGTGACTATAAATGGCATTTGGAAAATTAAAAAGCATTTTTGGTGAAGAAGTAATAGAAGGCGCTAGCGAAGACGAATACTATTCTGTTTCAGCAGAAGAATCACTTAGGAAAGGTGCAGAAGGTGGCAATAAAATGATATTAGTCGAGCCAAGAGCATATTCTGAAAGCCAACAAATTGCAGATCATTTAAAAAGCAGAAATTCTGTAGTAGTTAATTTTAAAAGAGTTACAAGTGATCAAGCCAAAAGAATTATTGACTTTTTAAGTGGTACATTATATGCTATTGGTGGAGACTTACAAAAAATAGGCGGAGGAATATACTTATGTACTCCAAAAAACGTCAACGTACAAGGCAAGATAACAGAAGACGATAAAAATATAGAGGATAATGAAGATTTAAGAGAATGGTAAATAAATAAAGAGGTGTCATATGAATAAGTTTGATACGTCATTTCGTGGTTATAATAAAGAACAAGTAAAAGCATATTTTGACCACGTTATAAAACAATATGAAAACTTATTAAACGAGAAAAAAGCAGTAGATAAACAATTAGAATTGGTAAAAGAAAGATTAGCTCACTACGAAAACATTGAGTCTACTTTAAATCGCGCTATTATGACAGCAGAAACAGCTGGAGATGAAATAAAAAGAGTAGCAAGAACTGAAGCAGAAAGTTTAATAAATGAAGCTAAACGAAACGCAAACAGAATAATAAACGATGCATTACTAAAAGCCGAAAGAGCACAATCAGACACCGATAAATTAAGAAGAAACATAATACTTTACAAAAACAGATTAAAATCAATTATAGAAAGTCAACTTGAAATAATTGAAGAAATAGATAAAATTGACTTTAGACGAGACGAATAACGTCTTTTTTAATTGACAATCAGTTTTAATTGCAATATAATCAACTTATAACAAATGAAGAAACCGGTAATATACATAATTATTTAGAGAAATTGTGGTCGGTGAAAACAATTATAATTAGTATATTATAGATCAGTTCTGATGTTATTTTTTGAAAATAAGTAGAAAAATACGGATTTACTCACGTTAAGAGTTTGAGAAGCAAATAAGGTGGTACCACGTAAAAATCACGTCCTTTTATGGGCGTTTTTATTTTGAAAGGAGAAAATATGAAATTAGATAATAACTACAACTTTATCGAACATGAAAAAGAAATATTAGATTTTTGGGAGAAAGATAATACTTTTAAAAAACTATTAGAAAAAAATAAAGATGGGAAAAAATACAGATTTATAGATGGCCCTATTACTGCCAATAATAGTATGAAGATACATCATGTATGGGGACGCACATTAAAAGACACATTTTTAAGATATAAAGCTATGAATGGATATACATCACATTATAGAAATGGTTTTGATGGTCAAGGATTATGGGTAGAAGTCGAAGTAGAAAAAGAATTAGGATTTAAGACAAAAAAAGAAATAGAAGAATACGGGTTAGATAAATTTACAGAAGCATGTGTTAACAGAGTTAAAAAATATGCAGAAATAATAACTGAACAATCAAAAAAACTAGGGCAATGGATGGACTGGAACAACTCCTATTACACATTAACAGATGAAAACATAACAAGCATTTGGTATTTTTTAAAAAAATGTCATGAAAACGAATGGATTGTAGAAAGTTACAGACCAATGCCATGGTGTAAAAGATGCGGAACAAGTTTAAGCGAACACGAAATGAGTGGAAGCTATCACGACGTTGAACACGAAGCAGTATTTTTTAAATTACCATTAAAAGATAGAGAAGAAAATATACTAGTTTGGACAACAACACCATGGACATTATCAGCTAACGTAGCATTAGCAGTACATCCTGATTTAGAATATGCTAGCATAAAATTTGATAAAGAAGAAAAACCATTAATAATGTGTTTAGATGTATACGAAAAAAGATTTAAAAAAGATGGTGGAAAAATACTAAAAACATTTAAAGGCAAAGAACTTGATGGTCTAGAATACGAAACATGTTTTCCAGAATTAGAAAAACAAGATTTTGTACATAAAATAGTTTTATGGGAAGACGTAAGTAACGAAGATGGTTCAGGGGTTGTGCATATAGCTCCTGGATGTGGTGCAGAAGACTTTGATTTAGGTATGAAAATAGGATTACCAATAGTAATACCAGTAGATGAAAATGGTGTATTTTACGAAGGATTTGGTTTCTACAGCGGAAAGAAAGCAGACGAAGTTCCAGAATTAGTATTTGAAGAATTAAAAAAACGAGGAAAATTATACTTTACACATAAAATAAAACACAGTTATCCATTTTGTTGGAGATGTAAAGAAGACATAATATTCAGATTAGATAAAGGATATGCTATTGCAGTTGATGAACTAAGGCCAAAATTAATAGCAAACGCTAAAAAAGTTAAATGGTATCCAGAATATCAAGGAAAACGTATGATAGACTGGCTAGAGAATATGTCAAATTGGAACATTTCAAGAAAAAGATTTTATGGTTTACCTTTACCATTTTATAAATGCGAATGTGGTCATTTAACAGTAGTCGGTTCAAAAGAAGAATTAAAAGAATTAAGCACTGACAAAAACTTAGTAGACAATATTAAAGAATTGCATAGACCATGGATTGACGAAATAAAAATAAAATGTCCAAAATGCGGAAAAGAAGTTAGCAGAGTTACTGAAGTTGGAGACGTATGGCTAGATGCTGGAATTGTACCATTTAGCACATTAAAATATTTTACAGATAAAGAATATTGGAAAAGCTATTTCCCAGCTGAATACGTAGTTGAAATGCACGAACAAATAAGATTATGGTTTTATTCAATGCTATTTATGAGTACAGTTATAGAAGGCGTTCCACCTTACGAGGCAGTTGGCACACATGGAATGGTTCAAGCAGAAGACGGAAGCAAATTTTCAAAAACTGGATTTAATATTAGTTTTGAAGAAGCTACAGACAAAATAGGAGTAGACGCATCAAGATATTTATATGCAAGTGCCAATCCAGTAAACAACGTTAGATTTGGTTTTAACCTTGGTGATGAAGCCAAAAGAAAATTAATGTCGCTTTGGAATATGGTTATTTTCTTTAACACATATGCAAGCATTGACAAAGTCGATTTAACAAATTTCAAACCAAATATTAGTGATCTTACTACAATCGATAAATGGTTAATCAAAATTACAGACGATTTTATTGAATCTAGTACAGCTGCTATGAATAATTACAGTTCAAAAGACGTTTGTGACAATTTTGAAAAATACGTCGACGATGTATCAAACTTTTATATAAGAGTAAATAGAAGAAGATATTGGAAAAGTGAAGATGATATAGATAAAAAAATTGCCTATTATGTATTATTTAATGCAATTAAAACCGCAACTCTTATAATGGCACCTATAATTCCATTTATGACAGAATATATATGGCAAAACCTAATAAAAACATATGATAAAAATTCTGAGTCATCAGTTCATTTAAGTAATTGGCCAAAAACAAGTGGATACAACATAGAAGATACAATACTAAAATATACTGACTACGCTAGAAATATAATAACAATAGGTTTAAAACTAAGAAATGAAAACTCAATTAAAGTAAGACAACCACTAAGTACAATATATCTAGAAAGTAAAAATTACGATGAAAACGTTAAAAAATATGAAGAAATAATTAAAAGCGAATTAAACATAAAAGAACTAAAAGTACTAGAAAACTTTGACGAACTTAAAGACGAATATATCACACTTAACTTTAAAAATGCAGGTATGAAATTTAAAGGAGACGTAAACAAAGTAAAAGAATTACTTGAAAATGTCAAAGATGATAAGAAATTAATTAATGAGTTAAAAAATAAAGGCGAGTTTAAATTAGACAAATACACATTAGAAAAAGATTTAATTGTAATAAACTACAAAGAAAAAGACACAATAAGAATTGCAAGTGAAAATAATTTAACAGTTGGTTTAAACATAGAGATAACAAAAGAATTAAAAGAAGAAGGTTTATTAAGGGATATCATTAGAGAGTGCCAAGTATTTAGAAAGAATGCTGGATATAATGTTAGTGATAGAATAAATATAGAATTTATTACAGATAATGAGGAAATAAAAAATGTAATAAATAATAATAAAAACGTTATAGAAAGCGAATTACTTGCAACAATAAGTGAAGTAAGTAAACCAACATTTGAATCAGATACTGAAGATAAAACATTACATGTAAAAATGATAGTAAAAAGTCACTAATAAAAAGCGACTTTTTTCATACTTTAAAAACAAAAGAATATCATTAAGTAGGTGAAAAAAGTGTTAAAAAAAATTTTAGAATTTATAAGAAATTTAAAAATATTTACAACATCATACTCAATAAATGTTTTCCCTGAACCTTTAACAAAAGAGGAAGAAGAAAAATACATTGAATTAATGATGAAAGGAGACAAAAACGCAAGAAGTGTGCTTATAGAGCATAATCTTAGATTAGTCGCACACATAGTAAAAAAATTTGAAAGTTTTAAAGAAGATACAGACGACCTAATAAGCATCGGAACAATTGGGCTAATAAAGGGAATAGATTCATATAAAGTAAATAAAGATGTGAGAATAACAACATATTCAGCTAGATGCATTGAAAATGAGATTTTAATGTACATTAGAAGCAATAAAAAGAACCAAAATAATGTAAGTTTAGATGATTCGATTGGATTTGATAAAGAAGGAAACGAAATAACATTATTAGATATACTAAAAGAAACAGATAATGAAGTCAATGATAAGTTATATGTAAAAGAAAATATAACATTATTAAAAAGTTACATAGATTGTCTAAGTGATAGAGAAAAAGAAGTAATAATTAATAGATATGGTTTACTAAATAGAGAAGAAAAAACACAAAAAGAAATTGCAAAAGAAATGAAAATATCTAGAAGTTATGTATCAAGAATTGAAAAAAGGGCACTAGTAAAAATGCTAAGAGAATTTTTAAAAAATAACAACATGTAATGAATATTGTTGCTATAAATTAAAACTAAAAAAGTTTTAATTTTTTTTAAATGGTAAAAAAAGCATCAATATGATAAAATAATTAATAGGAAGTGAGTATTATGTTTATTGACGAAGTCACACTAAAAATAATCGCAGGAAAAGGTGGAGATGGTTGCACTTCTTTTCGCCATGAAAAATTTGTTGAAATGGGTGGACCCGATGGTGGAACTGGCGGAAAAGGTGGGAACATAATATTCAAAGGAGACGAAGGGTTAAAAACACTAATAGATTTAAGATATAAAAAACTAATAAAAGGCAACAAAGGAGAAAATGGAAAAGGGTCAAACAGAACTGGAGCAAAAGGAGAAGACGTGATAATAAAAGTTCCAGTAGGAACTACAGTTACAGACGAAGAAACAGGGCTTATAATTTGTGATATTACAAGAGACAAAGAAGAATTTATTATAGCAACAGGCGGACGTGGTGGTAAAGGAAACGCAGCATTTAAAACAAACAAAAACAAAGCACCACTTACAAGCGAATACGGATTACCAGGTGAAGAAAGAACAATAAAATGCGAGCTTAAATTACTCGCAGATGTTGGGCTTGTTGGTTTACCTTCAGTTGGGAAAAGCAGCATAATAAATACAATAAGTCGCGCCAATGCAAAGGTTGCAAGTTATCACTTTACAACATTATCTCCAAACTTAGGTGTAGTTAAAGTAAACGACAAATCATTTGTAGTAGCTGATTTGCCAGGACTAATTGAAGGAGCAAGCGAAGGAGTTGGCCTTGGTGACAAATTTCTAAAACACGCGATGAGAACCAAAGTCATAGCTCACGTAGTTGATATGTCAGGAATCGAATATGATCCATACGAAAGTTATATTAAAGTAGAAAATGAGTTAAAAAAATATAATGAAAACCTATATAACAAGCCAAGAATAATAATAGCAAACAAAATGGATATCAGTAGTTCCAAAGAAAACCTAGAAGAATTTTCTAAAAAAATAAAAAATATCGAAATAATACCAATAAGCACAGTTACAAAAGAGAATATTGACAAACTCAAATACAAATTACTTGATTTAGTAGAAAAACATAAAGACTCTAGTACATATGAAAACTTAGAATTTGAAAATTATGTATTATATGAATTTAAAAACGAAAAACCATACGAAATTGAAAAAGAAAACGAAAACACATGGGTAATTAAAGGAAAAAAATTAGAAGACTTACTAAGAATGACAAAATTTAACAGTGATGAAGCTATACTAAAATTTGCTAGAAAATTAAAAAGAATGGGAGTAGATGAAAAACTAAAAGAACTAGGGGCAAAAGAAGGGGACATCGTTAAAATTTTAGATTTTGAATTTGAATACGAAGAAAGATTAAAATATTAAGGAGTAATTATGATAGAAATTTTTAGACCAGACGTATATTCAAAAAGCATTTTTGATGTTAATTACAAAAAATTAAAAGAAAAAGGAATAAAATGCATATTATTAGACTTAGACAACACAATAGCCCCAGTAAATATAGAAAAGCCAGATAATAAAATGAAGAAGTTTTTATATGAATTAAAAGAAAAAGGATTTCATCTAATAATCATGTCAAACTCTCAGAAAAAAAGAGTCGAACCATTTAAAAATGAATTAGAATTAGACTCAGCTGCTTTTAGCATGAAACCAAGAAAAGCAAAATACATGAAAATATTAAAAACATTTGGATATAAACCAGAAGAAGTTGCTGCAATAGGAGATCAATTACTTACTGATGTATTAGGCGCTAATAGAATGCAAATAACAAGCATTTTAGTAAATCCAATGAGCAAAAAAGACGGAATAAGCACTAATTTAAACAGAATAATAGAAAGAATGATTATCAAAAGACTAGAAAAAAAAGAACTATTTGAAAGAGGAAAATACTATGACTAAAAAATGTATTGGGTGTGGCGCTGTGCTACAATACACATATCCCAGTATTGAAGGATATGTAAAAAAAGAAGTTTATGAAAAATCAAAGTATTGCGAAAGATGTTTTAAAATCAAACATTATGGGAAATTAGATGTACTAGAAATAAAAAAAGACTTTTTGAGTATGATGAGAGACATAAGAAACACAAACGCCGGCATTATTTATTTAATAGACATATTGTCACTAAGTAATACTAATAGCGAATACTTAAAACTATTAGGAAATAATGACATAGTACTACTTACAAAAAAAGACATATTACCAAAAAGTGTAAAAGACAAAAAAGTAATAAAATACTTTAAAGAAAATTTTAAAACAAGTGCAAATGTTATGGTAATCAGTAGTGTTAAAAAATACAATATAGATTTACTATTTAAAGAACTCGACAAAAAACCTAAAACATACTATGTGGTAGGCTCAACAAACAGTGGAAAAAGCACATTTATAAATGCACTAGTAAATAGCATTGGAAGAAAAGGAAATATAACTACAAGTGCATTACCAAATACAACCACAGAATATATAAAGATAAAAATAAATGATAAACTAAGCATCATTGACACACCAGGATTTATAGAAAGAAATACTATATATAATTATATTACAATAGACAAAATCAAAGAAATAATGCCTAAAAAAGAAATAAAACCCAAAATCATGCAGACAAAAAGCGGATTTACTGTAATTGTAGATGATTTATTAAGAATAGATAACATAGGCAAAGAAAAAGCAAATCTAATATTTTACATGAACAACAATATGAAATTTACAAAAGTAAAAATAACAACAAAAGACGATTTAAAAAGTTTGCCTAAAAAAAATATTACAACTGATGGAAAAACTGACATAGTTATAAACGGATTAGGTTTTATAAAAATTACAACAAAATCAAATCTTGTTGTTTACACATTAGACGAAGATATAATAAGTACTAGAAACAAAATGATATAGAGGTGATAATATGGGCCGCATTAAAGTAATGGATGAAACACTAGCTAATAAAATTGCTGCTGGAGAAGTAGTAGAAAGAATATCAAGTGTAGTTAAAGAACTAGTGGAAAACAGCATTGACGCTCATAGTAATGAAATAAAAGTAGAATTAGTAGCTGCAGGTACAAAAGAAATAAAAGTTACTGATAACGGAGACGGGATGGACGAAGAAGATGCTATATTAGCATTTACACCGCACGCTACAAGTAAAATAAAAAATGAAAACGATTTATACTTTATAAGTACATTAGGTTTTAGAGGAGAAGCACTTGCAAGTATAGCAAGCGTAAGTGAAGTAGAACTTACAACAAGTAACGGAAAAACTGGAACTAAAGTATATATAAAAGGCGGGAAACTTTTAGGAAAAGAAGATATAAATTTAAACAAAGGAACTAGCATAAATGTAAAGAACCTATTTTATAACACACCAGCAAGACTTAAATTTCTAAAAAGCATGACAACTGAACAAAATAATGTAATCGGTTTAATTGAAAAATTGTCATTAGCAAATCCAAACATATCATTTGCTCTTTATAGCGACAATAGATTAGTAATAAAAACAACAGGAAGCGGTAACTTATTAAAAACAATACATGAAATCTTTGGGTATAATATAAGCAAAAATATGATAGAAATCAAGGGAGAAAACCTAGATTATGAAATAAATGGATATATAAGCAACATAAACATAAGTAGAAGCAATAAAAACTCAATGATAACCTTAGTAAACTCAAGAATAGTTGAAAATTCATATTTAAATAGAATAATAAAAGAAGCGTATCATACAGTGTTAGCAGAAAATAAGTATCCAATAGTAATAATAAATATAAATACAGATCCTACACTAATCGATGTAAACATACATCCAACAAAACAAGATATAAAATTTAGTAAAATGGACACATTAGAAGATTTACTATTTAGACTTATAAAAGACAAACTATACAACATTGATAACAGATTTAAAGTAGAAACTAAGAAAGAAACGTTTGCAAACTATCAAGAATATAATGATTATGAGCCAAAGATTGAAAATATTGTAAACGAAAAAAGTGAAGAAACTTATGAATACGTAGAACAAGAAGCTATAAACTTTGAACTATTTGAACAAACTAATGAATATAACAAAGATGAAGTAATAATTCATCCGGTTGGCTTAGCGTTAGGAACATATTTGTTTGCAAATGACAACGAAAACATATATATGATTGACATACATGCAGCAAATGAAAGAATAAATTATGAAAGATATTTAGAAAAATTAAAAGACGAAAACGTAGCAACGACATCAATGCTTATTCCAATTAATATTGAATTACCACTAAATGAATACAACACAATTTTAATGAATAAAGACCTAATAAATAACTTAGGAATAAAATTTGAAGAATTCGGGATAAACACATTTAGAGTAATAGAACATCCCACATGGTTAAAAATAGGGTATGAAGAAGAAAGCATAAGAAAAATATTTGACTTAATAATAAATTACAATGAAAAATTTAATAGGGTAAAATTTAATGATAGACTTGCAATGACACTTGCCTGCAAAATGAGTGTTAAAGCAAACACTAACATAAGTTACAACGAACAAGAAGAACTTTTAAAAAGATTATTTAAATGTGAATTCCCATATACATGCCCACACGGAAGGCCAACAATAATAAAGTACACTAAGTATGAACTAGAAAAATTATTTAAGAGGGTAGCATGATAGTAGTAGTCGTAGGCCCCACAGGGATAGGAAAAACAAAATTAAGTATAGAACTTGCAAAAAAATATAACGCAGAAATAATAAATGCAGATTCAGTACAAATATACAAAGAAGTAAATATAGCATCAGCTAAAATAAAACCAGAAGAGATGGAAAATATACCACATCACATGTTAAGTATTAAAAGTCTAAAAGAAAAAAGTACGATTTATGATTTTCAAAAAGAAGGGCGAACAATACTTGATAAATTAATAAAAGAAAATAAAAACATTATAATAGTAGGTGGGAGTGGATTATATTTAAAAGCATTATTATATAATTATGAACTAGAAGAAGAAATAGAAAATGAATACGATTACAGTTCCTATACCAATGAAGAACTAAAAAAAATAGCTGATGAAATAAATATAAATAATTGTATTCATGTAAATAACAGAAAAAGATTAATAAGATTTATCACGTACTATAAAAAAACAGGAAAAATAATAACAAAAAAAACAAATAAAAATGAAAAAAAATACAATTTTAAGCTAATAGGATTAACAACAGACAGAGAAACTTTAAATAGTCAAGTAAACAAAAGAGTAGACGAGATGGAAAAAGAAGGTTTAATTGAAGAAGTAAAAAATTTGTATGAAAAAAAATACCCAAAATTAGATTTAATAATAGGATGTAAAGAACTAATACCTTACTTTGAAAAACAAATTAGCAAAAACGAAGCAATTGAAAACATAAAAAAAGACACAAGAAAATATTTAAAAAGACAATATACATGGTATAACAATCAAATGAAAGACATAAAGTGGTTTAAAGTAGATATAAATAACTTTAACTCAACAATAAAAGAAGTTATTCAATATTTAAAATAACTTCTTTTTTTAGGCTTCTAAATAAAATGATTCATCAAATAAATGCTCTTCAGGATCAAGTTTAAAAAGAGTATCAGTATCAATTAAAAAGTAAGACATTTGATATTTCGGATTATTGGTATCATTCCAAGTCAAATCCAAATGAACCCAGCTACCATTTAAATAAACCAAATTCCAAACATGTTCATCACTAGATATTTTAATATTAGGAATATCAAGTTTATCTAAGAATAAAGCCATAGCATCAGAATAGCCAGTACAAATAGCATAACCTTGAACTAAAGCACCATAAGCAGTATTAGATCTATAACTACTAGTATTATTATTAGCCATTTCTTCATCGTACTCTACATTTTTAATTATATAATTATGAATACTTCTTATTTTTTCAATATTATCAGATAAATCATCAATATTTAATTCATACAATATATCAGAAACTCTTTTATTTAATTCTTCTATTTCATTACTAGTATAATTTTTTGAAACACTAATTGAAACCGTTCCATTACCAGAAACTTTAGTATTTAAATTTTTAAATGAATTAAAAGGATGAACATAATCATTAACCTTACTAAGTAAGACATTATCATTAGCAATTGTTTTAACGTCATCTATGCAGTCCTCATACTCACTTGGACAATAAAAAGTAAATTCATCATATCCATCATTAAAAATGTTATAAAAAATATTTAAAATACTTTCTTTATCAACCGGAATAAACTCGTCATCATTTTGAAATTTAACATAATCAAAATCTCTTGCATACTCATTTTTTTCTTTAACTTCAACAGTTTTTTCATCTGACATAAAACCAGTAAAAAAATCTGTAATTTCATCTATTTTTAAATAAACTAAAAGAATTAAACTTAATAATATAATTGTAAAAACAAGATTAATTATTTTATTCATTTTTTCACCTATAAACTATTTTATTATATATTTATATAATTATCAACCAAAATAAAAAAACGGTTATTTACCGCTTATTTCATTAACTTTTTTTGCTAATCTAGATTTTTGTCTACTAGCTGTGTTTTTCTTAATTATTCCAATTTTTTGTGCCTTATCAATTCTTTTAGTAGCAGTTTGTAAATTTTTTACAGCTTCTTCTAAATTATTTTCTTGAACACTTTTTTCTACTTTTTTAATAGCAGTTTTCATACTTGATTTAAAATCATTATTTAAAACACTTTTTTTCTTACTTGTTAAAATTCTTTTTTTAACACCTTTAATATTTGCCATTTAAATCTTCCTCCCTTAAGTACAAAATAATTCTACCAAAAAACTGTATAAAAAGCAAATATAAAATAGAAAATAATATTAAGGAGTGACTATGGAAAAAGATGATATTATAATTGAAACAGCAGAAAAATTTATTAATGCAAGTGAAATTGAAAACAAAATACGAAAAAACAAAAATATAAGTATTTCAGAAATAGAACTTGATAAAAAGACAGCAGAAAAAATAGGAAAAAATAAAGGAAAATATATTACAATATATTTTGAAAAAATAGAAAGTAATGTTGAAACAATATTAAAAGAATTAGAAGTAAATTTAAAAAACACTATCAAATATTTAAATATTAAAAAAAACAGTAAAATATTAGTCATAGGTTTAGGAAATAAAAACATTACTAGCGATTCTTTAGGATACTTAGTTATAGAAAAAATGGATATAGACAATAACATATATAAAATATACAAAGAAGTAGAAGGATTAAGTAATATAAATACATTTGAATTTGTAAAAATGCTATCAAAAAAACTTGAAGTAAATTTAATAATTATTATAGATTCATTATCAGCAAAAAATATAGAAAGATTAAACAAAACTATTCAAATATCTACCGGCGGCATAAAACCCGGAAGTGCATTATTAAACACATCATATGAGATAAGTGAAAAAACAATGAAAATACCAGTAATAGCAATTGGAGTACCAACCATAATAAATATGAATAAATTTTTAAAAGAAAAACCAAAAGAAGAACTAATAGTTACAAGCAAAGATATAGATATAGAAATAGAAAATATAGCAACAATGTTAAGTATTGTAATAAATAGAATATTATGACATAAAACGAGTAATTTTTCATTCTCTTCTTATTATAATTCTAATAAAGGAGAGTGTTATGAAAAAGTTTAAAAGTAAAAAGAAAAGTTTTAACGTTAAAATATTGTTTTACATATTTATATTTTTACTATCATTTAATGCTACTATAAAATTATGTTTAGGGCGAGATGGAGATAATAAAGAATTTTTGATAAGTATGTTACTAGGAGACATGTTAAAAAATGAAAATGTAATAGTTTCAAGTTTAAGTGCCAAATTGAGCGAACCAAAAGAAATGATATATAATTCATTAAACAAAATAGTAAATAAAGATAATCTAAGTGTATTTTCAAATATAGAAGACGATGACTTTGATTATGAAAATGAAAAAACAAACTATATAGAAGACCCAAATCCAATAAACGTAGAAGAACCAATTGTTTATATTTATAACTCTCATCAAACAGAAGAATATTCTTCAAGTAATCCTTTGGATTATAGTGTAAAACCAAATGTAATGATTGCTTCATATGTAATGAAAGAATATATGAATGATAATGGCGTCCCAGCTATTGTAGAAACAGCTAACATAAAAGATTATTTAACTAGTAATGGTTTAAAATACAATAAAAGCTACGTTGCAAGCAAATATTATATAGAGCAAGCATTAAATAAATACAGTTCAATTAAATATCTTATAGATATACATAGAGATAGTGCGACAATTGATAAAACACTATACGAACAAGACGGGAAAAGTTATGCAAGAATACTTTTTGTTGTTGGAATGGAACATGAAGGGTATGAAAGTAATTTAAATTTAGCGACAACATTAAATGAAAAAATAAAAGAAAAATACCCTGGTATAAGCAGAGGAATCAGCAAAAAAAGTGGTAGCAACGTAAACGGAATATACAATCAAGATATGAGTGAAAACGCAATGTTAATCGAAATAGGTGGAGTAGATAACGAAATAGAACAAGTATATAATACAATAAATGCAATAAGCGAAATAATAGTTAACTACATAAAGGGACAAAACAATGGATAAAAAAAAGAAGAAAAACTATTTTGGAATACTCATGGGTATATCATTTATAGTATTTCTTGTTCTTTATTTTGCACAACTAAATGGATATTATGACTATACAAATTATAATAAAATGCAAATAACTAAGGAAGCAATGGAACAGTTTGAAAAAGATGTAAGCGAAGGAAAAAACATTGAAATAGAAGATTATTTAGAATTCACGTATACAGACTATTCAAATGGAATGTCAAATTTAGGAATAAAAACTGGTGCATTCATTGAAAAACTAATGGTAGATGGAATAGGAGAGACTATAAAAATATTTAAAATTCTATTTACATAAAAAAAGAGAACTTTTTACTACTAGTAGTGAAATACTTAAATCCCTTAAATAATTCAGTTCTCTAATATAATATATGAAAAATAACTATTTTTGTTCTACTAATAATGAAGCACATTTTCTATAAGTCCTAGTAAGTAATCCTCTGCCAAGTAAAGTACCACCAAAATATCTAACAACAATAATAAGTACATTATCAAGTTTTTTCTGCTCAATAACATCAAGAATAGGTTTACCTGCAGAATTACTAGGCTCTTTATCTTCATATTTTTTAACATAATTACCGATTTTGTAAGCATATACTATATGTTTACATTTTTTATGCTCAATTTTTAGCATATTTAAAATACTATTTATTTCATCTAACGATTCAATAAAATATAAATATCCATAAAATTTACTTTTCTTTTCTTCTACATATCTTTCATTTAACTTTTTCATAACATTATTTTACAATATATTTTATCAAATTTAAATCTTAACTATTTTTTAATTTCATAGAAAATTCATCATCATTAATTGGAATTTTTATAATATTTGATAAAGTAGACTCAACGTCATTTACATCAATTTCTAATAAATTTGCAATAGTTTCATTGGATAGTTTCTTGCCATTTAAAATCATACTTTTTAATAAAATAACCATTGTTTCAACTGTTGAAATAGATAGATTATTTGCTAAAGAATCAATATAAGAAGCATTTATTAATTTTTTTATTTTTTTATAATCTTCAAGTGACAAAGTTAAATTTGGTTCACCTTCATAATAATTATTTTCAGGTTTTTCTTTGTTAGACTCATCAAGTTTTCGCTTGTTTTGTAATTTTTTTTTCATTTTAGGAATTAAAGAAAGATAGAAAATAGAGTGATTTTCTTTAGACCAAGATGGATCAGTACTAGGGTGTTCTAAATCATCGCCGTAACGCAATCTGATTAATTCCTTTTCATCGTCGTTAAGTTGAAAAAGCATATTATCAATTTCTTCTTTTGAAAAATCACTAAAATATTCATATATACTTTTTAACTTTCTACCCTTATGAACAGGTTTAGCCGCATTTTTTAGTAATCTTTTCATTTTAGGAATTAAAGAACGATAAAAAACAGAGTAATTTTTTCTAGACCAAGATGAGTCAGTAACAGGATGTTCTAAATCATTGCCATAATGCATTCTTACTAATTCTTTCTCATCTTCATTAAGTTGTGACAACATATTATCTATTTCTTCTTTTGAAAAATCACTAAAATATTCATAAATAGTTTTCAATTTTCTATTTTTATAAATAGGTTTAGTCATATTTTTTAGTAATCTTTTCATTTTAGGAACTAATATACCATAAAATGAATAAGCGTTTTCTTTAGACCAAGATGGATCAGTAACAAGATGTTCTAAATCATCACCGTAGCGCATTCTTACTAATTCTTTCTCATCTTCATTAAGTTGTGACAACATATTATCTATTTCATCTTTCGAAAAATCACTAAAAAGTTCATAAATAGTTTTTAATTTTCTATTTTTATAAATAGGTTTAGTCGTATTTTTTAGTAATCTTTTCATTTTTGGAACTAAGAAACGATAAAAGATATAGCTATTTTCTCTAGTCCAAGATGGATCAGTAACAGGATGTTCTAAATCATCGCCGTAGCGCATTCTTACTAATTCTTTCTCATTTTCATTAAGTTGTGATAACATATTGTCTATTTCTTCTTTTGAAAAATCACTAAAATATTCATAAATAGGTTTTAACCTTCTTTTATTTTGAAACTCATTATTTTCTAATTGTAATTTTATTGTTTTTAAAGTTGCTGTTATAATTCTAGAAACATACGATTGAGATATTTTCATTTGAGAACTAATTTCATTTTGATTAAGTGGTTCACAATTAAAACCAAAATACAGCATAATAATTTGCTTTTCACGTTCGGGCAAATTTTCAATTACTCTTCTCACTTCGTCATATAATTCTTTTTCTTCAATAGAAAAAACAAAATCTTCATCAGAATCCATTAATATATCCTTTAAAAACAATTCACTACCATCTTTATTTGTAGAAATAGGAGAAGTTAAACTAACATGTTCTTTATGTGTTTTATTTTTTCGTATGAACAATAAAATCTCATTATCTATACATTTCATAGCATAGGTAGAAAACTTAACTTCTCTATTTATATCAAAAGTATCCACTGCTTTTATTAAACCCATTAATCCAATTGAAACCAACTCGTCCATATCGTATGGATAAGAAGAAAATTTACCAGGAACTCTATATAATACTAATTTAATATTATGGTTTATAATAATTTCTCTAGATTTTAAATCGCCATTTTGAAATCTAATAAAATATTCTACAATCTCTTTATCATCAAGTGGCTTTGGCAAATTATTTTCAACAAACAACATAGATATATTCCTCCAATAAAATATCTTTTATTTTAACACTTAAACTATAATTAATCCAGTTAAAAATAGCAAAATATTTAAAATAATATTTATTTAAAATTAATAATAAATAATGTATAATTTATATAGTGATTTTTATGATAAAAGAAAAATTAAAATTATTGCCTAAAAAAAGCGGTTGTTATTTAATGAAAAACAGCGAAGGAATAGTAATTTATGTTGGAAAAGCAAAAAACTTATTCAATCGTGTAAAAAGTTATTTTACTGGTAGAGTCACTGGCAAAACAAAAAAATTAGTTAGTGAAATTGTAGACTTTGAATATATAGTTACAGGTAGCGAATTAGAAGCATTTATATTAGAAATAAATTTAATAAAAAAATACGACCCAAAATATAACATACTTTTAAAAGATGATAAAAGTTATCCATACATTGAATTAACGAACGAAAAATATCCAAGATTAATAGTAAAAAGAGAAATAAATATAAATAAAAAGAAAACTGATTTATATGGTCCATATCCAAACGTATATGCAGCAAGAAGACTAGTTAACTTAATAAATAGATTATACCCACTAAAAAAATGTGATAAAATGCCCAAAAAAGAATGTTTATATTATCACATTGAAGAATGTTTAGGATACTGCATACACAAAGATTTAGATATAACTGAAATGTTAAACGAAATAAAACAAATATTAAATGGCAATGACGAAATATTAATAAACAAATTATATGATAAAATTAACAAACACTCAGAAAACATGAATTATGAGCAAGCACTTGAATTAAAAAAAGAACTAGACTACATAAAAGTAGTATTTGAAAAGCAAAAAGTTGAATTAAATGACGGAATAAATAGAGACATATTTAACTATTACACAGATAAAGGATACATAAGTATTGAATCATTCTTTTTAAGAAACGGTAAATTAGTAGGCGGAAATAACAAAATACTTCCAATCATAAGCGACGAAAAAGAAACACTAGAATACTATATAGTAGACTTTTATTCAAAGAAAAACATCGCGCCTAAAGAAGTCATAGTTCCAGATGTAGTTAATACAGAAATGCTAGCTAAAATAATAGAAACTAAAGTAATAAATGTACAAAAAGGAACAAAAAAACGAATATTTGACATGGCATATGAAAATGCAAAAATAAACTTTGAAACGTCTATTGAATTAATATATAGAAACGAAGAAAGAAACTATGATGCCAATACTAATTTAGGAAAAATTCTTGGAATTAAAAACTTGCATGTAATAGAAGCATTTGATAACTCAAACTTATTTGGAACATTTACTGTTTCAGCAATGGTAACATTTATAGATGGAATACCCTCAAAAAAAGATTATAGAAAATTTAAAATCAGTTTTGAAGGTAACGACGATGTAGGAAGCATGAAAGAAGTAATATATAGAAGATATTTTAAAGTGTTAATGAATAATTTAAGAAAGCCCGACTTAATACTAGTAGATGGAGCAATTAATCAAATAAATGCAGCTAAAAGCGTATTAGATGATTTAAATTTAAAAATAAAAGTATGTGGTTTAAAAAAAGATAAACATCATAAAATATGTGCCTTAATAGATGGCGATACATTAAAAGAAATTAATATTGAAAAAAACGATAACGTGTTCTTCCTTTTAACAAGAATAAGTGATGAAGTACACAGATTTACAATAAATTATCATCGAGCAATTAGAAGCAAAAGCAATCTAAACAGCTTATTAGACGAAGTTGAAGGGCTAGGAACTGTGAGAAAAAAAGAATTAATGAAAGAATTTGGATCATTAAAAAAATTAAAAGAAGCAAGTTTAGAAGAAATAGAAAAAATAGTACCAAAAAAAGTTGCATTAACACTGTATAATTTTTTAAAAAATAAATAAGTTATTTAAAAATATTGTAACTTGTTGTATAATGAAAATATGAAAAAAAATAGGAAAGTTTTTAATTATGAACAACCAAAGTATATTTATTTGCCTTATGAAAGCAAGGAAAATGTAAAAATTCCCGCAGATGGCAATGTTTTAGTAAGCACGGAAATTTCAACATATAATGGAAAAACAATTACAAGTTCAGTATCAGGAAAAATACTAGGAAGCAGTAATGTTTATTTAAATAATAAACCAATAAATGCCATTGCAATAGAAAATGATTTTAAGGATTTAAAAAGAGAAGTTGTGAAAAGCAGGTCATTTTTTGATTATGGTAAAAACGATATAAGAAATATATTAAAAGAAAATAAATTAGAAAAGTCAAAAATGGATCCGATTGTACTAGAAATAAAATATGAAAAAAATTATGATGAAAGCGATTATTTATTAGTAAAAGAATATGCAAATGATATACTAGAAACACTAGATAAAATTGCATACGGTTATGACATTAAACACATATATTTAGTAGTGAACAAAAAAGACAAAGCAGTAAGAGATGAATTTTTAAACTATCTAGGTACTTATTTAAATATAGATTTAGTTAAAAAATTAAAAATTGAACATGCAAGTTTTAATGTAGAAGAAATAGTAAATTTAAATAATATATTTAAAATAAAGGCAAGAAGTAGATACATATACTTAACTATAAACAATAAAGGAATCGTTTATTTGGTAAAAACAAAAAAATATCAAAAATTAAAAGAGCTTTTAATTGCATTAAATATTACAAGTAACAATATGTATGACATAAACAAAAACAAACTCAACGATCTCGAAGTTTTAAATGGAGACATTAGAACAATAATAGTAAAATAGGTGGTTTTATGTATTTAGTATATGGCAATAGTTTAGTAGAAATAAAAGAAAAAATAAATAAAATCATAGAAACTATTAATACAAGCAACATAATTAAGTATAATTACACAGAAACTGACATAGACTTAATATTAGAAGATGCCTGTTATTTTAGTATGTTTGATGATAAAAAATGCATAGTTATCAGTGACTGTATATTTTTAACTAGCAAAGAAAAAGATTCTGCAAATATAGATAAATTACTTAGATATATTAAAAATCCAAATGAAAAAACAATAATAATTTTTAGCCTTAATGAAGAAAAACTAGATGAAAGAAAAAAAATAACAAAAGAATTAAAAAAATGTTGTGAAGTTTTTACATTCAATAAAAAAGATAACAAAAATATAATTTCTATAATTATGGAAAACTTAAATAATGAAAACTATGATATAGAATCAGCCGCATTAAACGAATTATTAGTAAGGTGTGAAAATAATAAAGATACAATATTAAATGAACTAGAAAAACTAAAAATGTATAAAATAAACGATAAAAAAATAGAATTAAATGATGTTATTGTAGTAGTCCCAAAATCATTAGAAAACAATATTTATAAATTAACAAATGCAATATCAGAAAAAAACAAAAATGAAATATTTCGAATATATAAAGAATTAATTGATAATAAAACTGACGAATTTATAATAATAGGGCTACTTGAAAGCCAATTTAGATTGTTCCTTTCAATTAAAGTTCTCTTAGAAGACGGGAAGAATCAATATGAAATAAATGAAGTACTAAAAGAGCATCCATACAGAATACAACTAGGAATAAAAGAATCAGTAAAATTCAAAAAAAAGGAATTAATAAATTATTTAGAAAAATTATATGAAATAGATAAAAGTAAAAAAACTGGAGAAATATGTGAAAACAATTCTTTGGAAATGTTTTTATTAGAAATGTGAGGAAAAAATGGGAAAATTAGATAAAATAGAAATACCAAAATACAGTTTAAGCGAAGAAATTATAAATGGAATTACTCATGGAATAGGAAGCTTACTATCAGTTACAGCATTAGTGTTGACTGTAGTTTTTAGTGCAATTCACAAAAACCCATGGGCAGTAGTAGCTTCAGCAATATATGGTTCAACATTAATAATACTATATACAATGTCTACAATATATCATTCTTTAAAAGTCAACAAAGGTAAAAAAGTATTAAGAATAATAGATCACTGTAGTATTTATTTATTAATTGCCGGGACATACACTCCATATACGTTAGTCACTTTAAATGGTGCTTTAGGCTGGACATTTTTTGGAATTGTTTGGGGTGCAGCAATAATTGGCATAATATTAAATGCCATCGACATAAAAAAATTTAAAGTTATATCGATGATAATGTATTTACTCATGGGCTGGGTTATTATTGCAGCGATTAAACCTTTATATAATGCATTAGATATAAGAGGATTATGGTTATTATTAAGTGGCGGAATCATTTATACCATTGGTGCGGTTTTCTATGGAATTGGAAAAAAACACAAATACATGCACGGAATGTTTCATCTTTTTGTATTAGCAGCAAGCATATTACATTTTTTCTCAATATTCTTATATGTAATATAATTACTATAAAATTAATTTAAAATGATTTTACAATAAAAATACATAAAATATTTCAAATATAAATCTGACTTTGACATTTACATTAAAAATAAATATAATTAATTAAATTAAAGAAAATTAAATAATAAGAGGTTTAATTATGGATGCAATTAAAATATTAATAGACGAAGACAAAAAGGATTATAAATGCTATGACATACTAAAATCATTACTAAATTCTAATTTAAAATTTAAAAACTTAGTTGAAAAAGGCATTGAAGAAGGCAAATTAAGTGGTTTTAATGAACAATTATGGAATATGATTAGAGCACAAAATGTAAGAGGAATAGATAACTTTGAAGAAGTTTTTGTCGATGGAGCCAATTTAGGATGTTGTACTTCAGCATCAAAACAACTTAGCTACTCATTTAGCAAATGTTATATCTGTGGAGGAGTCTTACCAATATTGGCTGGCACTAAAAATTGTCCAGATGGAAGTCATACCTGGATATCAATCAACTCAAAAGTTATAGATACATCTCTAATGCTAATAATTGACGAAAGTTATTCAAAAAATTTTGGTTATATAGAAGAAAATAGATATGACCCAAATAGAAACCCATATTATTTAGCTGCAAAAGAATGGACAAATGACGAAGAAATAAGAAAAAAACATATTTAAAAACCACATATTTTTTTACTAAAAATACATTAAAACATATTTTAAAATACTTGCTGTTTTATAGTTTTAAATATATAATGGGATAGGTGGTACATAATGAGAGTTAATAGAACATTACTTAGAGAAAAAATAATGACAATTCTGTATCAAATATATATTTATAGAAAAGATAACATTAAATTTAACGTAAATGATGTTATAAAAGAAAATGTTGAGATAGATAATGAATTTGTTAATAAAATTGTCAATGGAGTACTTGAAAAAGAAAAAGAATTAGATAAATTGATAGATAAATATATGATTGGCTGGACAACAAAGAGACTTGGCAATATTGACCAAGCAATCTTTAGAATGAGCGTATACGAACTTTTATATTACGATACTCCCAATATTGTCTGTATTAATGAAGGAATAGAACTTTGCAAAAAATATAGTGATGAAAAAGTAACAGGTCTTTTAAACAGTGTACTTGACAAAATATATGACTTAGAGGTAAAAGATGAATGAACAAGTTCTAAGTGTAACTGACGTCAACAGATATATAAAAGACCTTTTTACAATGGATGGATTTTTAAATAATGTTACAGTAAAAGGAGAAATAAGTAATCTAAAAATTCATGGAAGAGGGCATTTATATTTCAGTTTAAAAGACGAAAACAGTAAAATTAATTGTGTAATGTTTAACTATGCTCCAAAAGTTTCTTTTGAACTAAATGACGGCATGAGTGTACAAGTAAAAGGTAGAGTAAACGTATATGAAGCAAGTGGTAGCTATCAAATATATGTAAATGAAATGACTAATGATGGAGTAGGAAACTTATACCAATTATTTGAAGAACTAAAAAAACGATTAAATAATGAAGGCCTTTTTGATGAAACACATAAACAAAAATTACCAAGGATACCTAAAAAAATAGGTGTCATCACAGCTCCAACAGGAGCAGCAGTAAAAGACATTATAAGTACGATTAACAAAAGATACCCATTATGTGAAATATTAATTTTTCCAACTTTAGTCCAGGGAGATGGAGCTAAAGAAAATATTGTAAAAATGATAGAAAAAGCTAACGAAACAGACGTAGATCTAATAATACTAGGACGTGGTGGAGGATCAATCGAAGACTTATGGGCATTTAATGAGGAGATAGTGGCAAGAAGTATATATAATAGTAAGATACCTATTATCAGTGCTGTAGGCCATGAAATAGACTTTACAATAAGTGACTTTGTTGCAGACTTAAGAGCCCCAACACCAACAGGAGCAGCATTAATGGCCGTGCCAGATCAATACGAAATAATGCGATATTTAAACGAATATAAAGGTAGAATTACAAATGTATTAAATAACAAACTAAAAAGCGCAAATGAAAAATTAAGCTCAGCTGCAAATAGTTTTATACTCAAAAACATACTAAGTTTGTATTCACCAAAAGAACAAAAACTCGACATATTAATTGATAAATTAAATGGACTAATTAATAATAAAATTAGTTATAATACAAATAAATTAAATCAGTTGTTAATAAAATTAAAAGGATTAAATCCTAGTGAAAAAATTGATTATAATATAGAAAAAATAAAACGACTAGAAAAAAATTTAAATAATTCCATTAGTAACATAATTAAATTTAAAAGCAAAGAACTAACAAATTCACAAACAAAAATAGAATTATTAAATCCAACTAATATATTAGATAAAGGTTATTCAATAATAAAAATAAATGACAAAATTATAAAAAGTAAAAATGATGTAAAAATAAGTGATAACTTAGATATAATTTTAAAAGACGGAATAATAAATAGTGAAGTAAAAGGAGTGAAATGATGGAAAACGAAACATTTGAAAGTGCATTATTAAAATTAGAAGACATAATAAGAGAACTAGAAAGTGGAGAAATTGATTTAGACAAAAGTTTAGATAAATATAAAGAAGCAACAACACTTGTAAACTTTTGTAGTGATAAACTAAAAAATGCACAAGAAACAGTAAATAAAATATTAAAAGAAGATGGAACTTTTGAAGATTTCAATACTAACGAATAACAAAAGAATTAATTTATAAAATTTAAGGAGAAAAAAATGGATAAAGTAAATTCAAATGACTATTTAAACAAGGACGTACTAGTGAAAATTGATAGAAAGCTTGGCTCAAAGCATCCGAAGCACGGATTTATTTACACGTTATAATTATGGTTATATTCCTAATACTATAAGCGGAGACGGTGAAGAATTAGATGCATACGTATTAGGAGTATATGAACCATTGAAGAATTTGAAGGAAAAGTAATTGCTATTATTCATAGAACTAACGATGAAGATGATAAATTAGTCGTAGCACCAAAAAATATTAATTATTCTGATGACGCTATAAAAGCACTTACAGAATTTCAAGAAAGATTTTTTAACTCAATTATAATTAGAAAATAAAAAAGTAAGACTAATACTCAAATTTCCAAAGTATTAGTTTTTTATATATATAATTTACAGTAATATTAATAAAAAAATATACCTGAAAAACAATAAAATTCAAAATATGAAGTAATAAATTAACTTAATATTAAGTCATGTAATGAAAATAAATTAGCTATTAAAACAAAAAAATGGCAAAAATTTCTAATACTTAAATTTCCAAAGTATTAGTTTTTTTATTGTAAATATTAATAGTGAGGTGTTAAATTAATGAAAAAAATTATGATATCACTTCTATTAGCCATAATTATGCCATTAGAACTACTTGCTTATTCAGAATATATAATACCTGGTGGAGAAAACATCGGAATAACTATAAATTCTAAAGGCTTAACAGTAGTAGGTTTTTATAAAGTCGATGATAAATATATTGGAAAAGAAACACTTAAAGTAGGAGATATAATTACAAAAATAGAAGGGAGTGAAGTAACCACCATCGATGAAATGACTAAAACGATATCTTCAAACATCAAAGATGAAAAAATAAACATAACAATAGAACGAAATGGTAAAACAATTGAAACATATTTAAACATTATAAAAGAAGATAATGTATTTAAAACTGGATTATACATTAAAGAAAAAATAAACGGAGTAGGGACACTTACATATATAGACCCAGTGACTAAAATCTATGGTGCTTTAGGGCATGAAATAACTATGAATGAGACAAATAATATAGTAGAAGTAAGATCAGGTAACATTTATGAAAGTTATGTAAACAGTATAGATAGAAGCGCTAATGGAACAGTAGGAAGCAAAAACGCTACAATTGATTTTAAAAGTACATTAGGAACTATTGTTGAAAACACAAAAAAAGGAATATTCGGTAGTTATGAAGTAAATATGCCTAATACTGAACCATTAAAGGTTGCAGACTTTGATGAAATACAAATAGGAAAAGCATACACATATACAACAATAGATGGAGAAAACAAAGAAAAATATGAAATAGAAATTACAAAAAAAGAAGAAAAAAGTATAGATACCTCTAAAGCGATAAGTTTTAAAATCACTGATGAAAAATTACTAGAAGAGACTGGAGGAGTAGTACAAGGAATGAGCGGAAGCCCTATAATACAAAATAATAAAATAATAGGCGCGGTAACTCACGTAGTAGTAGATGATGTAACAAAAGGTTATGCAATATTTATTAGAACAATGTTAGAAGAAGGCGAAAATTAGCCTTTTTTCATGTGTAAAACATTATACAACATATATAAAAATACAACTTTAATATGATATAATACATAAGCAAAGGAGTATATTATGAACGATGAATATAAAATACCAAACCATGTAGGAATAATAATGGATGGAAATGGTAGATGGGCCACAGAACGAGGGCTCAAAAGAAGTGCTGGACATGCGGCAGGATATAAAACATTAAAAAAGTTAGCAGTACATATATTAAATAAAGGTGTAAAATATCTATCAGTATATGCATTCTCAACTGAAAATTTTAAAAGAGATGTAGAAGAAGTAAATTACTTGATGAATTTATTTGTTAGCAAATTTAAAGAAGAAAAAGACTATTTTATGAAAAAAAATATAAAAGTAGTATTTTCCGGATTAAAAGATCCATTAAGAAATGACGTTTGGGAAAGTATGCAAGAAATTAGTGAAATGACAAAAAACAACAACGGTGGAACATTTAATATACTATTAAACTACGGCGGGCAAAGCGAAATAGTAGAAGCCACTAAAAAAATAGTTAATGATGTAATAAATAAAAACATAAGTATTGAAGACATAAACACAGAAAGTTTTAGCCACTACTTATTTCAAGATTTACCACCAATTGATTTTATGATTAGAACTAGTGGGGAAGTGAGAGTAAGCAACTTTATGTTATACCAAATAGCTTATGCTGAAATGTATTTTCCGAAAGTATATTTTCCAGATTTTGATGAAAAAGAATTTGATATTGCATTAGACGTATATAACAAAAGGGATAGACGTTTTGGAGGAATAAAAAAATAGTTTAAAACTATTTTTTTTTATAAAAAGAATAACATTATAATACTTGATAACATTCCAAGAGTTAAAAGTAAAACAAAACCCCAAGTACATACTCGTAATAATATCTTTTTCGTTTTCTTTTTCATACAATCACCAAAATAATTATAATATATTTTGCATAGTTTTTAAATAGATAAATATAATTAAGTATGAAAAAAATAATTAATAAAAAATTTAATTTACCAGTAATTGTAACATTTTTAATTGGAATAGTTTTTGGAATAATATTTATATTTTTTATTAGTGAAGTGGACAAACTTATCATAAAATCAGAAATAGAAGAATATTTGAGTTTAGTAAGTAATTCTAGTAACACATTAAATTCCATATTAAATAGTTTTAAGAATAACTTACTATATTTAACGATAATTTGGGTATCTTCTATAACAATTATATTTACACCAATAGTATTCTTTGTTATATTTTATAAAGGATTTTTAACAGGTTTTTTAATGAGTAGTTTTATAATGATATTTGGCATAAAAGGTTTTATATATAGTTTAATATTTACATTTCCACATGAAATAATAAACATAATAGTTTTTATACTTTTCTCAATAATAATGGTATCAATAAGTTACAAAATAATGAAATCTATATACAAGAACGACACAATAAACCTACGAATATTTTGCAAAAAAGTATTCATTTTATATATTGCATTTATACTAGTCTTGCTAATTAGCAGCATATTAGAAATATATTTAAATCACTTTATATTAGGTATTTTTTTCTAAATATGTTATACTTTTGTTAGGTGATTTATCTTATGAAAGTTGTAGTTGGAATAAGTGGTGGAGTTGATAGTGCTGTTGCAGCATACCTACTTATAAAAGAAGGATATGATGTAGTAGGCCTTTTCATGAAGAATTGGGATAGTAATATAAACAATGATCCAGAAGGAATAACAGAAGGCATATGCCCACAAGAACAAGACTTTATTGATGCAAAAAATGCATGTGATATATTAGGTATACCACTTTATAGAGTAGATTTCATAAAAGAATATTGGGATAACGTTTTCACATACTTCTTAAAAGAACTTGAGAAAGGTAGAACGCCTAACCCAGATATTATGTGTAATAAATATATAAAATTTGATTTATTTTTAAAAGAAGCAAAAAAACTAGGCGCAGACAAAGTAGCAACAGGCCATTATGCAAGAATAGAAGGTAATAAACTTTTAAGAGCAGTTGATCTAAACAAAGACCAAACATACTTTTTGTCCCAAGTAAAAGTAGATAATTTTAAAGACATTTTATTTCCAATAGGTAATTTAACCAAACCAGAAGTCAGAAAAATTGCAAAAGAAATAGGATTAAACGTAGCAGATAAAAAAGATAGTACAGGAATATGCTTTATCGGAGAAAGGCATTATCAACAATTCGTACAAAACTACATAAAAGGAAGAGAAGGAGACATCGTAAATGTTGAAACAAACGAAGTAATTGGCAAACATAATGGTTTAATAAACTATACAATAGGTCAAAGAAGAAACGTTGGATTAAGCGGTGACGATAAAAGGCACTACGTATGTGGGAAAAATGTTGAAAAAAACATATTATACGTTGCATACGGAGAGGATAACAAATATCTTATGAGTGATGAAGCAGTCATAGAAGAAATGAACTATATAGGTAGTGAAAAGCCAACATTTGCAACTTGTAAATTTAGATATAGAGCAGAAGACGTACCAATAAGAATAGAATATCTAAATGAAAAAGAAATAATAGTGAGATACGACTCTGCAAAAGCTGTTACGCCAGGCCAAGCATGCGTAATATATTTAGGAAATGAATGCATTGGTGGCGGAATTATCAAAGAAGTTAGGAAAAATGGAGAAAAGCTTTGGTATCTATAAAATGTAAATTGACACTTGACAGTTATATGTAAAGTGTTTTATAATGATTATAGTAAAGAGGTTAGGAGATTAATATGAGGAAATTAAGTGATTTATTACAAGAAGCTGGTGTTTCAAAAGTTAAATTGGCTAAATATTTAGGAGTATCAAGACAAATGGTTTACAACTATTTAGAATTAAACAGCATAGAAAATTGGCCAAGTGAAAAGAGAATTTTAATATGCAAATTATTAGGTATAAGTGAAGAAAAACCAGATGAAGGCTTAGAAAAATTAAAAGTGACTGCCGAATTAATGGAGGATATTGAAACAAGACTGGACGCAGCAAATAGGAATTCTAATAATGCAGATATTTATTTTAATATGAACAATTTATCAAAAGACGAACACACATTAATAAATGACCTTATCTTTTTAATTAAAGAGAAATTTAGCGATGAAAAAAACAAGGACACATATTACGAATTTTTATATTTATATCATGTGTTACAATCAATAGATAATATACCTGAAATTAAGTACATATTTGCATACTTAAGCAAAACTTTAGGTTTAACAGATCCAAACGAATATAAATTTGATGAAAATTCACAATTTATTTTAGAAAGCATAGTATTCACTGCAATGAACTTATATAATAATGGTGGAGCAACTAAAAGCAAACTTATTGCATCTCACGACAGATTTGTGCAAGAAATCGAAAGCAAAAAAGAAGAAGCTTTAAGTAGAACTCAACAAATAAACACTATAAAATTACAGGCATTAAGAGAATTAGGATATACTTCATTAACTAGCGAAAATGCTCAAGAAGTTTTAAATAAAATAGCAGAAATTGAAACAAGAAAAGTGGGATAAACAAATAGCTATTTTTCTACTTTCTCAACTTCCGATAATATATATTATGTTAAGTTATAACTAAAACAATAAATGATTAATTAATATTATCACTACTCCCAGCAACATACCCAACTTAATTTGCTTACCTTCATTATATTTAATAGCTTCTGGAAACAATTCATTTATAGAAATTGTTATCATAATTCCAGCAACTATTATTAATACATAACTTATTGTAAGCATATTTATATATTGTTTCAAAAAAAGAAATGCTACTATAGCCCCTAAGGGTTCAGCTAAAGCAGAGATAAACGTGTAAAGTATGCCCCTCCCCTTTTTACCCGTAGAATAGTAGAGTGGAACAGCTATGCTAATGCCTTCAGGTATATTATGCATCATAATAGCTAAACTAAGGCTTATACCAATACTTAAATCACTATAAGAAGTCATAAAAGTTGCAATTCCCTCAGGAAAATTGTGTAACATAAGTGCAATCATATTTAATATACCCAACTTAAAGAGGTTTGAATCTTTACTCTTGTTTACCTTAATATTTCTATCTAATATGCTAACTAATATTGCCCCTACTATGAATAAAACAACCGTTATAATTATACTTTTAATCAAGCTAAAATTGCTATTTAGTTCAATAAAAGACGATGGTAATAAATCAATTATTGAAATAGTTATCATAACACTCAAAGAAAAACTTAAACAAAATGATATGAATTTTTCTTTATTTTTAATTTTAAAAAATACTATACAGCCACCTATTACTGTTGAAAGTCCAGCAATAGTTGTTATTATTAATGCTATTATCTCTCTCATATTAAATATTATTTAAAACATTTTAATTAATTACTCCTTATCTTAATCGTCATTAAATATTCTTACAATAAATGGTTTTAGTAGTTCTATTACTATAAATGAAACCAAATTAATAATTATAACGTATAAAAATTGAGCCCAAGTAATTGTAACTAAACCAAATAATTTACCTATCGGTGTAAAGAATACTAACATTTGCACAAACATTAAGCCTAGTATACCAATATTTAAATATTTATTCGAAAATATACCTTTTGTATATATCTGTTCTTTTAAACTTCTACAGTTGTATACAAATACAAACTCATTTATCACTACACTCAATAACGCTAATGTTTGAGCTACGCTAGAACCTAAATCTAGAAAATGGTAGTACACTATTAGGCTTATTCCAGCTTCAAGTATTACTGATATTATAAGAAAAGCAGTAAAATACTTTGTAAATATTTTTTTGTTTAAACCATTTGGTTTTCTATCCATTATATTTTTTGATGCACTTTCAAATGCTAACGTTATAGATGGTATAGTATCAGCAATTAAGTCTATATAAAGAACATGTATTGCAGAAATAATTGTATTTCCTGTAAACATTCCGACTAATATAATTACTATTTCAGTAAAATTACTTGACAAATTATAAAGAATGTTTGATATTACATTATCATAAATTCTTCTTCCCTCACTTACAGCAGTAGTTATAGTGCTGTAACTATCATCAAGTAAAATAATATCAGAAACATCTTTTGTAACATCCGTTCCACTTTTTCCCATGCCTATTCCAACGTTTGCTAGTTTGATTGCTGGAGCATCATTTACACCGTCTCCTGTCATTGCAACCACCCTACCTTCTCGTTGTAAAACTTTTACTATTTTTAATTTATGTTCTGGGCTAACTCTTGCAAATACTGAATATTTATTTATATATTCTTCTAACTCATCATCAGACAAATTATCTAACTGTGAAGCATTAATGCATTCCTGTTCACTATTACAGATTCCTACTTCTTTAGCAATACTAGTTGCTGTCGCTAAATTATCACCAGTTAACATGATTGGCCTAATATTGGCTTTCTTACACGTATTTATTGCTTCAACTATATTTTCCCTTACTGGATCTTTTAAACCTACTAAACCTAGTAAAATCAAATCATTTTCTTCTCTTACATAATTAGTTTCATTTTCAAGACTTTTATACGCAAAAGCGAGTACTTTTAATCCTTCCCTAGCCATCTTTATTTCTGCATCTATATAGTAGTCTTTAATACTTTCACTAATTTTTACTATTTTGCCATCAACTAATACTTCTTTAGATTTTTTTAACAAAGATTCAAAACTACCTTTAGTATAAATATACTTTTTATCATTTATTTCACAAATTACACTCATCATCTTTCTATCTGAGTCAAAAGGCAATTCATGAATAACTTTAAAATCTATTTCATCAAGTTTATGTTCACTTAGAAAGTTTTTTATTGCTACATCTACAGAGTCACCATAATATTCATTTTTATCGTTTATATGCGCAGTATTACATATATTCATAACTTCAATTAGTTGCTGTTCTTCAGTTAAATTTACTTTATCCTTTACTTTAGAATAACAATATAATTCAATCACTTCAAGTTTATTTTCAGTAATTGTTCCCGTTTTATCAGTACATATTATATTTGTTGCACCTAACGTTTCTATAGCAGCTAGATTTCTAACAATTGACTTTTTTTTAGCCATTTGACTTACACCAATTGATAAAGTAGCAGTTATAGCAATTGGTAAACATTCTGGAACACTTGCAACTATCATTGATATACATAACATTGCAATATTTAAAACAGTATAATCATTTATAATTCCGTAAACCAAAACAAAACATACTAATATACTTGCAATAATTGTGATAAATTTGCTTATTTTTTCTACTTTAACTTGTAAAGGTGTTAAAGGTTCTTCATCTGTATCTATGACTTTAGCTATTTTACCTAGTTCGGTATTCATTCCAGTAGCAGTAACTATCGCTTCTAGTTTTCCTGAAACTAAAATAGTTCCACTATAAACCATATTAGATCTTTCTGAAATTGAAACTTTTTTATTAATAATTATATTATTCTTTTCTACGTTTAAACTTTCACCAGTTAAAATAGACTCATCAACTTTTGCATAATAACTTTCAATTATTCTTGCATCAGCCGGTATTTTATCTCCTGATTCCAATAATATTATGTCACCTATCACTAAATTCTTAGCATCTATTTTCTTATATTTGTTATTTCTTTTAACGCTTACATAATTAGTAGTATACTTTTTTAATTTACCAATTGCATCTTCTGCTTTAGATTCTTGCAAAAATCCCATAAAACAATTAATCATTGATGTGCCAAGTATAACAATAGGTTCTAAAAAATCACCATTCTCTAAAATAGCATATATAAGAGACAAAAAGCCAACGACCAATAAAAGTATAATCATTATATTTTTAAACTGTTTTAAAAATAACTCAATCTTGGTTTTTTTATTTTGTTCAACTAATACATTTTTACCGTATTTTTTTAATAATTTTTTATGATTAGAAGGACTTAACCCCTTACTTGATGTGTTAAATTCTTTATATAGTTCTTCTATAGTTTTTTGATATATTTCTTTCATAACAATACCTTTCTACTTAACAATTATACAATAATATATTAGTATTTACAAATGTAAACCAATTATTTCCAATGAATTAAATATTATTTAAGTATTAATAGTTTTTTAATGACAATAATAATAACAGGTGGTGATAAAATAATGGCTAATAGTAGAAATACAAGTAGAAATAGTAGTAAAAACTCTAGTAGAAATACTAGCAAAAACTCTAGTAGAAATTCTAGTAGAAACAGTAGTCGTAACTCAAGCAGAAACTCTTCTAGAAATAGTAGTAGAAATTCATGCAAATAGTCATTATAAAAGAGACGATGTGAGTCTCTTTTTTTAATGCAATAACTCCAAAAAACTAGTTCCAGTCTTAAGTGTATCATCTATATCAAAGTTATCAATTATTGTTGCGCCTATATCAGCAAAAGTATCTCTTGCATCAAGCTCTCCAGTTGATTTCATACTAGTACTATAAGCTATCATAGGGACATTTTCTCTAGTATGATCAGTACCAGTATATGTAGGATCATTACCATGGTCAGCAGTAAAAATAACCAAATCTGTTGGTTTTAATCTATTTAAGAAAATAGGCAAATAATAATTAAGTTCTTCTAATGCCCTTAAATAACCATCTCTATCCCTTCTATGACCATATAATGTATCAAAATCATTTAGATTTAAAAAACATAAACCTTTAAAATCACTTTTTGCAACGTCAATTAATTTCATAAGCCCATCTATATTATTAGTTGTTTTTATTGAAGTAGTAATACTCTTATTAGCAAAAATATCACCTATTTTGCCTAAAGCTAAAACTTCTATTCGATTATTATATAATAAATCAAGGTAATTTTCTTTTGGAACAACCGTAAAATCTTTTCTTCTAGGAGTTCTCACAAATTCTCCAGGCTTGCCAATAAATGGTCTTGCTATTACCCTACCTATCTTATATTTATCAGTTAAGACAATTTCACTAATTTTTTTACAAATATTGTATAATTCCTGAACAGGAACAATAGACTCATGTGCTGCAACCTGAAGAACAGAATCAGCAGAAGTATAAATAATAATTGCTCCAGTTTTCATATGCATTTCACCTAATTCTTCAATTATTTCCGTACCAGAAGCTACAACATTACCAATCACTTCTCTACCAACCGCGTGTTGCACTTCACTAATTAATTCCAAAGGAAAACCATCAGGATAAGTTTGAAAAGGCTTTTCTTCAATCAAACCCATCATCTCATAATGCCCGTTTAATGTATCTTTTGCCAAATTTTTAGGTTTCATAGTAGTCCTATATCCAATCGTACGTTCTTTATTCACCCCTACTAAATTTAAAAAACCTAATTTTTCCAAAACATTTAAATTATAATTACCCTTTTCAATAATATGACCAAGAGTATTGGCTCCTTCATCACCATACTTTACAGCATCAGCAGTCGCTCCAACACCCAAGCTATCCAAAACTATTAAAAAAATCCTATCGTACATAAACTATTTTCCTTTCTTACTTCTACTATGAAATGCAATATAATTATCCTTTAATTCATGATTTACAATATGAGTATAAATATTTGTAGTATTTATATTTTCATGACCAAGTAACAACTGAATACTTCTTAAATCAGCACCGCCTATTAATAAATGAGTTGCAAAACTATGTCTCAATACATGCGGCGTTAAATATGCTTTTATATTACACTTCTTTTTTAGTTCATTTAATATAAAATTAAAACCATTCCTAGTCATTTTTCTACCAAAATTATTGGGATAAATCTCATCAATTATATTATTTTTTAGTATTTTTGACCTATACTCTTCAATATAAATTTTATTATATTTTAATGCTACAGAACCAATCGGCACAATTCTTTCTTTATTTCCCTTACCTAAAACTCTTAAAGTACACATTTCAAAATCAATATCATTTACTTTTAAATTAACTAATTCACTAACTCTAAGACCGGTAGCATAAATTAATTCAAGCATAGCCTTATTTCTATAATCCAAAGGAGATATTAAAGGAATATTTAAAAGCCTTTCAACTTCTTCCTTTGTCAAATATTTAGGCAAAGCTTTTTCCAACTTGAGTAAATCAATATCTTTCACAACACTTTCTTTATTATAATAAGCAAAAAACTGCCTTATAATAGTTATTTCATGATTTAAACTTTTTGCTTTTTCTAATTTTTTATTAGCAATCAAAATATTTTTCAAATCACTTTTACTACATAAAATTAAATCTTTTTTAGATTCTTTTTCAAGTTTATTTAAAGTATACATATAACTTTCAACAGTATTATTACTCATTTTTCTTTCAATTCTTAAGTAATCTAAAAAATCAATTATCTCTTTACTCATATCTACCCTACTTAAATATAACACAAATGCTTGTTTTTATCAAATTTGACTGTTTTTATGTTTACGTTTTTATGTTAAAATATATTTAAGGAGATTATATGGAACTACTACAAAATGAATTAAGACCAAAGACATTAAATGATGTTATAGGTCAAAAACATTTGATTGGCGAAGGAAAAATGTTAAGTAATTTAGTAAAAAACAAGAAATTATTTAACATAATTTTATATGGAAAAAGTGGCATTGGAAAAACCACTATTGCATTATGTTTAATAAACGATTTAGGTTTTAGATATAGAATGTTAAATGCAACAATAAACAGTAAAAAAGATTTTGAAGTTGTATTTGAAGAAGCAAAGATGTATGGAGAACTAGTACTTATTGTAGATGAGATACATAGAATGAATAAAGACAAACAAGATCTTTTACTAAGTTACATTGAAAGTGGTTTAATAATTTTGATTGGTTTAACTTCATCTAACCCTTTTCATAGTATAAACCCTGCGATTAGAAGTAGATGTGAACTAATTGAATTAAAAAATATTGAAGAAGAAGACATAGTTCTAGCAATAAAAAACATTAAAAAAGTTTATAAAGATTTAAGCATTGATGAAAAAACAATAAAACATATTGCACATATTTCAAATGGCGATTTAAGAAGTGCTTATAATTTAGTAGAATTTTGTTATTATAGTTTTGGTCCAGAATTTTCTATAGACCAAATTGAAGAAGTAAATTCAAATTCCAAATTCTATTATGATAAAAATGAAGATGGGTATTATGATGTTATCAGTGCATTTCAAAAAAGTATCAGAGGAAGTGACGTAAATGCAGCATTACATTATCTAGCAAGATTAATTGAAGTTGGAGACTTTGATATCTTATATAGAAGAATGCTTGTCATCGCATACGAAGACATAGGTTTAGCTAATCCAAGTTTACCATCAAGAGTTTTATCAGCTATAGAAGCAAGTGAAAGATTAGGTTTGCCTGAATTATATAAACCACTTGCCTGCGTAGTTATAGATATGGCTTTAAGTCCAAAAAGCAATTCAGTTGAAACGGCCATAAATAATGCTAAAAATGAATTAAATAAAGGAGGAATTGGCAGAGTTCCAAGACATATAACAACTACAAGTAAAGATTATAAATATCCACATAATTACCCAAATCACTGGGTAAATCAACAATATCTTCCAGACAATATAAAAAATAGTATTTATTATATTCCTGGAGATAATAAATATGAAACCGAATTAAATAATTACCACAAAAAGATAACTGAAAACAAAAAATAGAAATTTAATTTTCTATTTTTATTATATCATTAATAATTGCATTACAAATTAATAAGCCAGCTATAGCTGGGACATAAGATATTGAGCCTAAGACATTAATATCTTTTTTTACTTCTTCACTATAAACAACAGTAGTATATTTTTGTTCATCTAGTGATAAACTTTTCCTAATCTTCTTCGCTAAAGGACAATATTTTGTATTATTCAATGTATCAATTTTAAATTTAGTACCATCTAATTTTTTTGCTGTACCCATAGATGAAATAATCTTAATATCATTTCTATAACAAAACTTTATAAGTTCAATTTTTGCATCAACATCATCACAAGCATCAATAACGTAATCAAAATCATTATCTATAATATCTTGTATATTTTCCTTAGTTAAAAAAATAGAAAATTTATTTACAATTACATCAGGATTAATTTGTAGCACTCTTTTAGCAGCCTCATTAACCTTAAGTTCACCTATATTGTTTGATGTAGATATTATTTGCCTATTTAAATTTGTAGAATCAATTTTGTCACCATCAATTAAAGTAATATTCATAACTCCAGATCTAACGAGTCCTTCTAAAACATAGCCACCCACTCCACCAATACCTACAATAGCAATTTTAATATTTTGTAATTTATTTAAATTTTCTTTTCCAATAAGACTTTCTAATCTATCTAAATTCATACGTACTCCAAATCATAAAAAAGCCCAAAGATACGACTGCCGTTTAAATAAATCTCGCCGTAGACGAGGTGGTAAGCAACATAATGCCATTAGGATTCTTAGTAAACTAAGCATTCAACACAGCACATTAATTATGCTCCCAAGAAAATTAAATAGTCGGTTTATTTGTTACGACAATCATTATCTTCAGGTAATTTTATTATATCATATATTTATAAAAAATATACTTAAAGCGTAAAATCTTTACATTATTCTTTTTTACTATAATAACTAATAATAGTATTTAAATTAACATTCTTAGTACTATTCATAATATTAACGTCTGCGCCTTTATATAACTCATTTAATTCTGTTATTAGCTTTTTCATTTCATTCCTTTTGCCCATATTCTTTTCAGTTACCTTACATGCGCAATCGAGGAAAGTTAAATTATTATAGTTTACCCAAGATATAATATCTTTTTCTCTAACGTAATAAAGAGGTCTAATAAGTTTAATAGGCTTAAAATTAACTGACGATAAAATTGGCATCATAGTTTTAAATTCACCATTATAAATCATAGACATAAGTACTGTTTCAATAACATCATCAAAATGGTGCCCTAGAGCAATCTTATTACAACCTAATTTCATAGCTTCACTATATAAAGCCCCTCTTCTCTTTCTTGCACATAAATAACATATATCTTTTTCCCCATTTATTTGGTCAAAAATATTGCTATTAAATATATGTAACTTTAAATTAAGTTTAGTTGCATTTTGATGTATTAAATCCAAATGTTTTGTTCTATATCCAGGATTCATCAAAATATAGCAAAGATCAAAATTAATTTTACCATGTTTTTGTAACTCTTCCATACATTTTGCTAGCAAAAAAGAATCCTTACCACCACTAATACAGACAGCAATTTTATCCCCATCTTCTATCAAATTAAATTCTTGAACAGCCTTAACAAAATTACGCCATATTTCCTTTCTATATTTTTTTATAATACTATTTTCTACCTTCTGCTTCACTTCTTTCATTTTTTTCCCTTTTTCTCAACTCAAGTTTTATTCCATCTTCATCCTTTTCAGACAATCTTAAAGATTCTATACTTTCAGAATTATCAAAAATCTCATAAAGAATATCTTCAAACAATTGGTCAACTACAACATTAAGCGCTCTTGCCCCAGTTTTATACTTCAAAGCATAAATAGCTAATTTATCATAAAGATCATCACTTGTTTCAAAATCAATTCCTAACTTTTCAAGTTCAGCCTTATACCTATTTAATGGGCTCAAAGTAGACATTTTTAAAATTTTAATAAAATCTTCCTTTTTAAGTTCATTCATTTGAACAATAGTTCTAAATCTTCCCATGAATTCTAAAGGCATTCCAAATTTTTGAAAGTCTTCAATAGTAATTTCAGGATTAGTATCAACAGTATGAGTTTCACCTGAAAATCCAATAGGTTTACTTTTTGATAATTTACCTTCCCTTAGTTCAGTAAATGCACCACATGCAACTATAGTAAGTTTAGAAGTATCAAACTGAATTGTACCTCCAGCATACTGTAAAGGAAAAACTCCGCCCTCAATAATTGCAAGTAAATTTTTCAAAACATCACTTTTACTAACTGCACTATCACCATTAGTGCCAGCTTTCTTGTCAATTTCATCCAAAACTAAAATACTTTTTTCAGCGAGTTCTTGATTCATATTAGCATTTTCAAGTAAATTATATAAAATATCTTCTACATCTCCGCCTTTATAGCCTGATTCAGTATATTTTGTCATGTCTTCAATCCACAAAGGGACCCCAACTCTTTTACTAAGTGACCTAAGTATTTGAGTTTTACCTACGCCAGTAGGTCCATAAATTAAAATATTACTTTTCATCTCTTTGCCATCAAACATTAAGTTTTTATATACAGCCGTAATAATCTTTTTTATAGGCTCATCTTGTGAAATAACCTCAGTTTTAACATCTTCATATAATTGACTAATTTTAGCCAATTTATTTTCACTTTCACACACTATTTCACCTTTACTAGAATGATTATCTAACAAAATATTTAATTGCTGTTGTATTACATCTAATATCTCTCTTGATTCAAGAATTGTTTCAACTTGCTTTTTTATACTATAAAAATTATTACCAAGTTCAGACGGAGCTAAATCATTAACATCATAATTATCTATAACAAAAACTTTCTCTTCAAAATCAAATCTAGCAACAAATGCTTCTTTTCTACACTTTAATAAAAAATTTTGAAAAACCCCATTAAAACCAAAACGCTTAAAAATCGATGAAAAGCTCAAAACATGACTAAAAGCAGTATCAAAGTTTAAATACAAACTATCACTAATGCTAGGCACTAAATAATGAGATAAATAATCATAGAAAAGATTATTTTCACTATTGTATTCCCCTAAGCAAACACGAACCGGAACAAAATAAATTCCATCTTCTTTAACAATTTTTTTATTTAATACTGCACAACTACATTTAAACATAAAAATCACCTAAAATTTGATACCTAATTCCTTTAATTGCTTATCATTTGCTTTACTTGGAGCATTAGTCATCAAACAAGAAGCACTTTGTGTTTTAGGAAACGCAACAACATCTTTAATATTATCAGTACCACAAAGAATCATTGTAATTCTATCAAGTCCTGGAGCAATACCACCATGAGGAGGAGCACCATACTTAAACGCTTCTAACAAATAACCAAATTTTCTTTGAGCTTCTTCTTCGCTTATACCTAATTTTTCAAAAACTTTACTTTGAATTTTTTTATCATGAATTCTTATACTTCCACTTGCTAATTCATAACCATTTAAAACAATATCATAACTTCTAGCATAACAATTTTCTGGGTCATCTAAAGCATTAACATCTTTAGGCATTGTAAATGGATGATGTGCAGACACGTATCTATTCTCTTCTTCATTCCATTCAAACATAGGAAAATCAGTAATCCATAGAAAATTAAATTTATCTTTAGGAATAATATCTAAATATCTTGCCACATTTATTCTTAATGCACCTAAAGCCTGTAAAACCCTATTCTTATCACCAGCAATAATAAACACAATATCGCCACTCTCTAATCCAAGATAATTCTTAATACTATCTTTTTCATTATCAGACAAAGAATTTGCAATATTACCCGTAAATTCATTATTATATTTAACGAAGAACAAATTATCGATTTTATAATTTTTTAAGTCAACAGCTAACTCATCAACTTTTTTTCTAGAAAACATTGCATCACTTTTTTTTGTAACAATCGCACCTATAAAATCTTTTTGTAACAAAGATAACTTATTTTCACTTAAAATATCAGTTATATCACTAATAAGCATATCAAACCTAGTATCAGGTTTATCAGTACCATAATTATTAATAGCATCAGTATATGTCATTCTCTTAAAAGGAATTTCTAAATCAATATCTTTAACATTTTTCATTATCTCTTTAAACATTCCTTCAACTACTTCAAAGATATCTTCTTCATTTACAAAAGACATTTCAATATCTATTTGAGTAAACTCAGGTTGTCTATCAGCTCTTAAATCTTCATCTCTAAAACATCTTGCAATTTGATAATATTTTTCAAAACCAGCAACCATCAATAATTGTTTGAATAACTGAGGAGATTGTGGCAAAGCATAGAACGTTCCTTTTTGTATTCTAGAGGGAACCAAATAGTCTCTAGCACCTTCAGGGCTAGTAGCAGTTAATATAGGTGTTTCAACTTCAACAAAACCTAAATTATCTAAATATTTTCTTACACTTTGAGTTATTTTATGTCTTGTCATTAAATAACTTTGTAACTCTTCTTTTCTTAAATCTAAATATCTATGTTTTAATCTTAATTCTTCACTAACATTATCACTTTTAATATCAAAAGGCAAAGGCATAGATGTATTTAAAATTTCAAGATTAGTAACATCTATTTCAATTTCACCAGTAGGAATTTCAGTATTAGGGTTACTTCTTTTAACAATAGTTCCATTTACTTTTAAAACATATTCATTTTTTATTTCTAAAGCCTTTTCGTAATTAATGTTATCACTATTTACAACTAATTGTATAATTCCTGATCTATCTCTTAAATCAATAAAAATCAAATTACCAAGTTTTCTTATCTTACTCGCCCAGCCATAAAGTTCAACCGTTTCACCAACATTTTTAATATTCAGCTGAGCATTACTTATTTTTTTCATACTTCCTCCTTAATAATAAGTATTAAAATAATCAATTATTTCATCATTTTTAACACTAACTTGTTCTTTAGTCTTATTATCTTTAATTGTGACATACCCACCAAGCATCTCATCTTCTCCAATTATAACGACAAAACTAGGATTTAATTCGTCAACTATTTTCCATTGTTGTTTCATATTTTTGTTTTCATAACATATTTCAGATACGTACCCATTGCTTCTCAAATCATTATTTAATTTATAAGGAAACGCATCATTCGTTAAATTCATCACATAAATATCTATATCATTTTCTATTTTAAATTCTTCATCACTTACTAATGCAGTAATTATTCTCTCAATTCCGATAGCAAAACCAACAGCAGTAGTATCTGGTCCATCTAACATACGAACTAAATTATCATATCTTCCGCCACCGCATATAGTACTAGCTAAACCTAATCTTTCATCAGAAGATACTATTTCAAAAACAGTATGAGTATAATAATCTAGGCCTCTCACTAATGTAGTATCAACTTCATAATCAATTCCTAACTCATTCAAACTATCTTTAACACTATTAAAATAGTTTATACTGTCTTCATTTAAAAAATCAATTGTCTTTGGTGCATTTTTAATGTAATCCCGGCTCCCATCATATTTACAATCTAAAATGCGTAGAGGATTTCTATCAAATCTATCTTTACACAAATCACATAAATTATCATAATCTTTGCTAATATATTCCTTTAAAATATCTTTATATTTATTTCTACTTTCATTATCACCTAAAGTATTAATCTTAACCTTTAAATCTTTAATACCAATACCTTCTAAATACTTATAAGCCATATAAATTATATCCGCATCTAAGCGAGCACTTTTAGCTCCAATAACTTCAATACCAAACTGAGTAAATTCTCTAAGTCTTCCGTTTTGTGGTCTTTCATATCTAAAGCAAGAACCAAAATAATAATATTTTTTAAGTCTATTATAAGAGTACTCTTTATTTTCAATATAACTTCTAACAATACCAGCAGTAAATTCAGGTCTAAGAGTCATTTCTCTTCCGCCTTTATCTATAAAATCATAAGTTTCTTTATTTACAATATCAGTACTTTCTCCCACACCTCTTTTATACAAATTACTTGATTCAAAAGTAGGAACTTTTATATACTCAAAATTATTAAGTTTCATAAAATCATGAGTGTACATCTCAATGTTATTAAAAATCTTCCCCTTTTCACCAAATAAATCAATAGTTCCCTTAGGCTTTTGTAACATAAAAATCACTCCTAAATTTCTTTTATTATAACACTCATCAAAATATAAGTAAATTTTTTTATACAATTTTTCATATATTTAAATATGATTAAAAAGTTATTTAAAAACAAATTTTTTGCTTCAACATTTATTTTATTAACTGGAGGCTTTTTATCTAAATTTTTAGGATTTATTTTAAGAATAATTATTTCAAGATATCTAGGTACCGAAGGCTTAGGCTTATATAGTTTATTAATGCCTACTTTTTCATTATTTATTGTAATTGCAACGTTATCTTTCCCAATTGCGATTAGTAAATTAGTTGCAATACCGAAAAGAAGTAGCAAAAAAGTTATTTTTTCAATTATACCAGTATCATTATTATTTAACATTATAACAATTATAGTCTTATTTATCATATCAAGACCACTTGCAACTATATTTTTAAAAGAAGAGCGACTTATTTATCCAATAATATGTATTGGTTTCACACTTCCTTTTATTGGGCTTTCAAGTATAATTAAAGGCTATTTTTGGGGTAAACAAAGAATGCTTCCATATATTTTATCAAATATAAGCGAGCAAATCTTAAGACTTGCAATTTTAATAATATGTATCCCAAAATGTATAAAAATAAGTGTTGAACTAACAATATCAGTAATAATATTAGTAAATATATTAAGTGAAAGCTTTTCAGTTATTGTAATGCTTCTTGGTCTTCCAAAAGGAGTAAAAATACAAAAAGAAGATATTAAACCAAACAAAAGAGACATAAAAGATGTATTAAATATAAGTGTTCCATCGACCTCAAGTAAAGTTGTAGGTAGTTTAGCACACTTTTTCGAACCAATTATTTTAACAAATGTTTTATTATATGTTGGATATTCAAAAAATTTTATCTTAACCGAATATGGAATTATAAATGGTTATGTACTAGGTTTACTACTTATTCCACAGTTTTTTACTCAATCAATTTCTACAGCATTAATACCAGAACTATCAAAGTATTTTTACATTGGAAATAAGAAAAAATGCATAACAAGAATTAAACAAATTGTTTCATTAAGCCTACTTATTGGATTAGTATCTACAATCATAATATATCTTTTTCCAAACTATTTTTTAAATTTAATTTATAACACAAATTTAGGAGTAAATTACATAAAAGTATTAGCCCCATTCATGTTAATGTATTTTATAGATATGCCATTATCAAATTCATTACAGGCACTAGATAAATCTAAAAAAAGTATGTATATAACAATAGGAAGTTCAGTTATTAAGCTTTTAATTATTTTTATCACGTCTTTCTTTAAAATCGGAATGTATTCACTTATCATATCAATTATAGTTAGTCTATTATTCAGTACATTATGTTATATAAAGACAATAAAAAAAGTTCTATATTAGAACCTTACCAAATCACTTTTTTTAATAATATATGCTTTTTGATTTTTATAAAATGCATAAAATATCTCATCAATAGATGTATTTTCTTTTCTAATCAATTCTTTAAGCCATTTTTCATCTTTTTTTAAATATCTTAAAGTATCATGTTGAATTATACCATCTAAAATTAAAGGAAACGGGTTCTCGCTTTTCATTCTTAAAAAATTATATTTAAATACACTCAAATTACCATTATTCTCAAGTATAGCATATTCAACATCATTTATACTTTTTATATCCTTACTACGAAGATGGACTAATAAATCATCAAGAGTATACCTTTGTTTTACCATTTCCTTAAAATTAATTTTACCTTGATTAATTATAAGTGCTGGCTTACCTTCCATTATATTTCTAAACTTATTAAACTTTAAAGACATAAAAGCTGCAATCAATTCAAAAACAACTAAAATTATAATAGGAATAACAGTAAACCATAAACTTTCCTCTATTTCTTCTATACTTATAGCGACTAATTCAGCAATTAAAATACTTACAACCAAGTCTTGAATACTAAGTTGTCCCACTTCCCTTTTCCCCATTATTCTAAATATAATCAAAATAAATAAGTAAAAAAAGATAGTCCTATATATTACAATAAATAGTTCCATAAAATCACCTACAACTATTATGAGAATAATCATATTTTTTTAAACAATAAATACAATTAATATAGAAAGAAGGTTAAATAAATGCCAAATTATAAATACATTTTAAAAGGTTTTTTATATTTTATTGTTTCTTTATTAATAATACTTGTTTTAACTTCAACTCTTAATTATTTTAATATAATTGGATACAAAACAGTATATATAATATCATTTATAGTGCTTATCATCGCGTCACTTTTTAGCGGATATTATCTTGCAAAACATAGCGAGCAAAAAGGGTATTTAATAGGAGCATTAATAGGAATTATAAATACATTTTTTCTAATTATATTATCACTAATATTTTCTAAATTATCATTAATTAGTCTACTATATTATTTTATATTAATGCTTTCTAGCGTAACAGGAGGAATATTTGGAATAAATCATAAAAAAAGATAAGTTAAAATTTTACTTATCTATAAATTCATATGTACTTATAACTATATATGAATTTTCATCAAAAGGTTCACTGGTATATGGATTAATAAATTCTTCTACATCCATTTTTTCATACAACACTTTTAATGTTGTATTTTCTTTTTCACATTTATTTTCTTTAATACAAGTTTTAAAAGTACTGACAATTCTATTAATTTCATAATTATATTTTTTTTCTTTTTCTTCTCTTAATATATTTAAAACGGTTGCAACACAAATAATTATTATTAAACCAATAAGAGTTATAATTAATGCAATTTTCTTTTTATTCATTTTTATCTCCATAATATTTTAATTTAAATTCATCTCTAAATTCAACAAGAGTATCTGTTTCAATATTAGATCTAATATCTTCAATAAGTTTTGTTAAAAACCTTATATTATGTATTGATAAAAGTCTCGCACCCAATGTTTCATCACTTGTAATTAAATGACGTATGTAAGCTTTGGTATGATTTTTACAAGCATAACAGTCACAATCTTCCTCAATAGGCGTAAAATCAGTTTTATATTTATTATTTCTTAAATTTATTTTGCCATGTCTAGTATAAGCATTTCCGTGTCTAGCAAGTCTAGTCGGACTAACACAATCAAATATATCAACTCCACGCATCACACCTTCAATTAAATCTATTGGATCACCTACTCCCATTAAATACCTAAGCTTGTCTTCAGGCAAATATGGTATAGCGTAATCCATTGCTTTATACATAATCTCTTTACTTTCACCAACACTTACTCCACCAATACTATAACCATCAAAATCCATTTCCACAGTTTTAATCGCACTTTCGCGTCTCAAATCTTCAAATTCTCCGCCTTGGACAATTCCAAATAATGCTTGAGTATCACTTTTTTTATGTGCGTCTTTTCCTCTTTTAGCCCACCTAAGAGTTCTATTAATACTATTTTCCATATACTCATGAGTACAAGGATAAGGAGGACATTCATCAAAACTCATAGCAATATCTGAAGCAAGTTTATTTTGCACTTCAATACTTTTTTCAGGATTAAGAAATAAACGCTCGCCAGACAAATGACTTTTAAAATAAACTCCTTCTTCACATATATCTTTTTTATCAGCCAAACTAAAGACTTGATAACCACCAGAATCAGTTAATATAGGCCCATTTTTATAATTCATAAATTCATGCAAACCACCAGACATACAAACTACATCTTCACCAGGCCTAAGCCACAAATGATAAGTATTGCATAAAATAGTATCAGTTTTAACACTAATTATATCATCAGAACTAAGAGTCTTAACAGTAGCTTGAGTACCAACAGGCATAAACATAGGAGTTTTATGAGTACCCCATTTAGTTTTATATTCACCTAACCTAGCTTTAGTCTTACTATCTTTTTTTAGCACTTTAAACTCTAAATCCATTTCAAATTCACCAAATATATAATACCAAAAATAAAACAATATTACAATTTCATAATATTGTTTATTTTTCATCTAATTTTTGCAATTCCAAACTTAATCTATGCAATAATCTTCTATTTGTATTTAACCTTCTAGTTCTACCCGGAACAGAATTTACCTCACAAACATAATATTCTTTTCCATCATACAAAATATCAACAGCACAATACCACAAACCTATTGCATTAGCAGCTTTAACAGCTAACTCTCTAACTTCTTCTATTCTATCTTTTAATCTTAGAACCCTTGCCCCTAAATTAAAATTTGTTCTAAAATCATTGTCATTTACTCTAATAGCTGAACCCTGATAAAAACCATTAATTACATAACTTCTTAAATCTTTACCTTTAGATGTATCTATAAATTCTTGAAACATGCATATGCCTTTTAACTGAGAAATTGCATTATTAAAATCTTTTGCATTATTAATTAAAAATATATTTTTTCCTTTAGAACCAAATGAAGGTTTTATAACAAATTTTTTACTCCCCATTAACAATGCAACATCTAAATAATCAAAATCTTTTCTATTAACACCACAAGAAAAATATATAGTTTTAGGTATTTTTATATTATTTTTAGTTAGAACCTGATAAGTTTTAAGCTTATTTCTAGAAATAGACATTGATTCAGCAGTATTTAGCACTTTTATTCCATTAAGTTCAAACTGTCTTGCCAAATATAAATCATATTTTTTAAAAAATACTATTTTAGGAAATTCTTTTAACTCTACTTTATTCAAAAATATTTTATTTGTCGCCCCATCTGTAACAATACTAAATTCTGAATCTGAAAAATATTTAACATCTAAATTTAATTTATTTTTTGCATAATTAACCAAAGTATTTATTGTACCCTTTTTTAGTTTTTTAATATACATTTCCCTACTATATATAACCCAAATATCCATATCATTCCTCCATATCATTTTTAATTTCTTGGACTATTTTATCACTTGGTACAATTATATCTGCGGTTTTATTATTAAATCCTATAATTACAAATCCATTTCTATTTAATTCATCAAATACTTTATCACTTTTTATTTTATCTATAGCAGTATCATATATTTTGTTTAATGTTACAAAAGATTTATAATCAAATTCTATTTGATTTCTATCATAATATAGAGCATTTAAAATTTTTTTAATTAACTCAACCAATTCAATAGAATTCAAACTAGTTTTAACATTCCTAACTTCAACTAATTTTTTATCTAAATAGTTAACCCAAAGATATTTACTACTTATTGTTCTTTGATATTTACAATACTCTTCAAAATCCCAAATAAATTTGTACTGCTTGTAAATATTTTCTTCAAAATAATTTTCTTTTTCACTTAATAAAGCCATTAACTTTTTATGAGATTCAATTGGATTTGTAACATCATATTGATTAAAATTCATATGGATGCCGCAATTTTTTTCAGAAGATACTTGTATTATTCCTTTTGAAAAAATCATTATTTCTTGTAAATTATTCCAAAATTCATAAATTTCTTCTACTTTTAAAGGATCCAAAACTATCTCAAATGAATAGTCTCCTATAATTGTACCATCTTTAACAAAATATCCATTTTCACCAACTAATTCTTTTATATTTGCAAGTAATTTTTTTGTAAAAGAATATTTATCTCTTTCAAGAGTAACGGAAACCTCTATTTCTAGACCAACTTCGTCATAAGCAATTTTTTCTTTTAATTTTCTTTCATAACCAAATGCAGGTTTTATATCCAATACCTTATCAAATTTTGCTTCATAATCAAATTTATTTTTTCTAGTATTTCTAACAACTGCTTTTTTCCCCTTTTTATCCTTAAAAATAACAGAAGAAAACTTAGATTTATTTTCTAAATAATTAATAACTCCAAGTATGGCATTTATTAGGTTAGAAACCTGCGCTTTATTCTTATGAAAATTTCTATTTTTCTGACCTATCTCTAATTGAATTGATTTTACACCAGTATCTTTATGTATTCTAGAACATATAGTCCTATTATGCGATCTATAAATTTTATCAATCGTAACAGTCCCTAAAGAATATTTATTTAACTCTTTTACAATATCTTTTACAAGTTTTTTATCATTATTAACATTTTTAAATTCATTTACTCCAATATCTAAATCAGTAATTTCATTTATAGCTAAAGAATGAATATCAATAACATAATCAATATTATTACTTCTCACATATTTTTTTAAATATTCATAATAAAAATTATTCTCTTTATCATAGTTTGGGTCATAATCAATCTCTTTATTAATATACATAACATGGCAATTTGATAATTCTGAAATAACCCTAATTAAAGAATATGTCAAATAATCTTTGCTTTTATTTTCACCATTTTTTTCGTGAGTAAAAGTATGAGGCGCTGACAACAAAATATTATTTGTTCCTTTTTTACAGTTTATTTCCTCAAATTTCACTAAATTTTTATCTTTTCTATGACTTTTTAAAAGTTTTCTAAATTCTTTTAGCATTTTCACCATCTCCTATTTTATCTGTAATAAACATCGCATCACCAAAGCTAAAAAATCTGTAATTATTCTTTACTGCTTCATTATATGCTGACAAAATAATTTCTTTACTAGATAATGCACTAACAAGCATAAGTAATGTACTTTTTGGCAAATGAAAATTAGTAATTAATGCGTCAACTGCTTTAAATTCATATCCAGGATAAATAAAAATATCAGTTTCTTCCCTAATTGCTTTAAATTTTCCGTATTTACTAATGTTGCTTTCTAACGTTCTAACACTTGTAGTACCAACACAAACTATTCTTCTCTTTTCACTTTTAGCTTTATTTAACTTAGTAGCAACTTCTTCCGTTATTTCATACTCTTCTGAATGCATAACATGTTTAGTAACATCTTCTACATTTACAGGTCTAAATGTGCCAAGTCCAACATGCAATGTGATATAAAGTACTTCTATTCCCTTATTTTCAATTTCTTCTAATAATTCATTTGTAAAGTGCAAACCAGCAGTTGGTGCTGCAGCACTACCATTTATTTTAGAATAAACTGTATTATATCTATCTTTGTATTTAAGTTTTTCATGAATATAAGGCGGTAATGGCATAGTGCCTATTTTACTTATTATTTCTAAAAATACGCCTTTATAATCAAATTTAATATGAGTTATTCCTTCTTCTTTTATATCTATTACTGTCCCAGTTAACTCGTCAGAAAATATTAATTTAGTTCCAATTTTTAATCTTTTTTGTTTTCGTGCCAAACACTCATAAACATCTTTATCTATCTCTTTTAAAAGCAATATTTCAATCGATGCTTTAGTATCTTCTTTTATAGCATAAATTCTAGATGGTATAACTCTTGTGTTGTTTAAAACTAAAACGTCTCCTTTATTTAGATAATTAATTATATTAAAAAACTTCTCATGAATAATTTCACCAGTAATTTTATCCAAAACTAAAAGCTTTGAAAAACTCCTGTTCTCCAAAGGACTTTGCGCAATTAAATGTTCAGGTAAAAAATAATCAAAATCACTTGTTTTCATTTTTAACTCCTTTAAAAAACAAAGTTATTATACTTTGCTTTTTAACATATGTAAAGATTTATTTTATATTATTGTAAGTATTTCTAATATCTTCTTCAGATTGTAAACCAACTTGTTCTGCAACAACTTTTCCATCTTTAACATAGACAAGTTTAGGAATACTCATTACTTTATATTCATTTGCTATATTTGGAAATTTATCAACGTTTACTTTTATGACACTTATGTCAGTCATATCTTCTAAAATTGGACTTAACATAGTGCAAGGTCCACACCAATCAGCATAAAAATCTATTAAATGCGTTCCTTCTTTGATTAATTCGTTTAAATTTTCTTTTTCTAAATGTATCATTTACTCCTCCTTATATTTTTCAATTAAACTATCTACACCATTAAAAGTCAACTTATTATTTTCTTTTAATTTTAAAATAGTATTTGAATCAACTACTTTATGTTCCATCATAATATCAAGTGCTGCATAGTTAAATTCATCTATATTTTCTTCGTTATAGTCATCCTTCAAATTATATATTTCTTCTATTGTACCAGTAGTTTCACTAACAATATCAGTTAAAACCAATGAATGATTTAAAATAAAAGTTGCAACTTTTGAACTATAAATCGTATTCATAAAAAGAAATGGCTGACTAAGAACAAAAACCAATATAAATATTAGTACATACGCTTCCACAAAACCAACAATCGCACCTAATAGTTTAGAAATCATTCCAAGAATAATTGTTGCATTAAATACTTTTTCAATAAATCCAGACACTTTAATTAAAATACCTAGAGCTAGAGATAAAATTGCAACGGCTATTAAAAATGCTAATAATTCATAAAGTAATATATTTATTACAACTGCTCCATTTAATATATTGAAAAATGGTAAATATGTATACAATATAGTAGCAAGTGGATTCTTTAAATAAAACGCAAGTATAAAAACTATTATAGTTCCAACTAATGTTACAGTACTTTTTATTACTCCACTTTTAAGTCCACCAAGAATTCCAATAATAAATAAAACGATTATAATTGAATCTAATAAATTCATTTTATCACTTCCTAGTCTAATTATATTATAAACAAAATTAAAAATAAACATAAAAAAAGAAGTTTAACACTTCTTTTTATTGTCTAACATATTTATGTTGAACTAGATAGTCAATAATAAATTGCATTTTTTCTTCAGTTGAAGCACCTGGATTTGTAACTTGATAATATTCTTCATAAGCATCAGCTAATACTCCAGCCAAATCACTAGGTATTGCATAAAATTTCAAATAATAGTCAATATTTTTAACATTAGTCATAATTGTATCTAATTTACTATCCATACCATTTAATTTAGTAGTAATATTATCAATATTAGTATTTAATGTTCCTAATATATTATTATTTTCTTCAACAGTAGTCTTAATTTCAGCAAGTGATGTAGTGAAATCTTGTGTTCTTTGATTTAAAACACTATATCTACCTCTTTCATCAGAAGCTAAAGTTGCTAAATTTGTACCAAGATCTTTGATATCTTGTCTTATTACATTTTGTCTACCAACGGCATTTGATTCATATGTTGCTAATGAAGATTTTACATCATTTATTCCATTTATAACGTCATTTGTATTTTTAGATAATGAAGTTATAGAGCTAGAAATATCAGAAAGTGATGATTCTATTCTTGAATTAACTATACTTAAATTTCTAAATGAAACATTTACAGTTGATGTTAAATCATTTAATGAACCCTCAATTCTATTTGTTACTATACTCAAATTATTTAATGATGTCCTTGTTTGATTAGCATGAGTAGTTAATGTATTTTTAATTCCATTTGTTACTGTACTCAAATTATTTAATGATGTCCTTGTTTGATTAGCATGAGTGGTCAATGTATTTTTAATTCCATTTGTTACTGTACTCAAATTATTTAATGATGTCTTTGTTTGACTAGCATGAGTAGTTAATGTATCTTTAATTCCATTTGTTACTGTACTCAAATTATTTAATGATGTCTTTGTTTGATTAGCATGAGTAGTTAATGTATCTTTAATTCCATTTGTTACTATGCTTAAATTATTTAATGATGTTCTGTTTTCAACTATAAATGAATTTAAAGAACTTTGAACATTGTCAATTTTATCACTTAAGAATAATGTATTATTTGCATTATCCTCTAATATTGTCTTTTCTGCATTATCAATATTATTATTTATTGAATTCATGCTATTAGTAATCATGTTACCTAAATGAGTTCTTGTGTTATTTAAGTCAGTGTGTATTGCATTTTGACTATTAGTAATCATATTACCTAAGTCTGTACGCAATGCATTTTCACTATTAGTTATTACATTTGTTAAATGATTTCTTGTGTTACTTAAATCTGTATGTATTGCATTTTGACTATTTGTAATCATATTACCTAAGTCTGTACGCAATGCATTTTCACTATTAGTTATTACATTTGTTAAATAATCTCTTGTATTACTTAAATCTGTATGTATTGCATTCTGACTATTGGTAATCATATTACCTAAATGATTTCTTGTATTATCTAAGTCAGTATGTATTGCATTTTGACTATTAGTAATCATATTACCTAAATGAGTTCTTGTGTTATTTAAGTCAGTATGTATTGCATTCTGACTATTAGATAAAGCAGTTAATAATGCAGATCTTGTATTATTAATATTATTATCCAAATTAGTATAATTTGTATTTATTAGAACTGTTAAAGCATCTGTTTTTTCAGTAAGACTCTTATCTAATAAATAATATTTTGAACTAATATTAGAATTAATACTTGATTCTGAATCATTAATGTTTTCAATAATTTCATCTTTTGATTCAGTCACAGCTTCATTTAATTCAGTAGTTTGTTTATTATTATTTTCATCTAAGAATTCAATTTTATCAAGCACATTTGGAATTGAATTACCATTGATATCAAATAATTTTGCAAGAGACAAACCAAGTAAAGTAAATAAAGCAACTAAAATTACAACAACTACTACAATTTGTAGTGTTTGATTTTTTTGTTTTTTATTTTTCATACCTCTACTCCCCTGTATACTTATTTAATTTTTTTATAAGAATTCTCATAAAAAATTTTATAATCTTCTATCATATCTTGAATATCATCAACCAATTTATTATTTCTAACAATATCATAATAGTTTTCTAGCTTAGAATCATCTAATTCTAACCTTTTAACAATATGAAATGCATAATCAGTTTCAATGACATCAGATATTGAGCCAGTACCCAAACCAACAACCACACTTTCAATATTCTCTAACAAGTCTCCTTTAGCATAATAATAAGTATTATTACCTTTTTCCTGAGCTTCTTCACTATATTTGATGATTAAATCTTCAAAATCAGCGCCATTTATAGCTTCAGTTAAAATACTATTTGCCAAAGTTTCTTTTTGATTAATTATAGTATCACTTAAATCACTTCCAGTGCTAACATCTATTTTTGCTAGTACAATTTGTTGTATTTTAAGATATTTTTCAAAATACTCTTCTTTAGCACTTTCTTTTTCTTCAGTTGTTAAATCATTCTTTTTTCCACTACTATATAATTCTTCAAAAACTTTATCATATAACTTATTTATATAATAAAATTTATCATAAGCTGCTTCAGTTATATTGTTTTTTATAAGAAGTTTTTTAAATTCAGACTTTCCACCAACATTACTAATAACTTCCTCTTTATTTTCTTCAAGTTCTTCATAATCCTCATCTGATAAAGAGATATTATTATCTTCTGCTATACGTTCCACTGCAGTTAATATTTTAAGTTCTTCAACAGCTTGTTGTTTAAGGTACTCACCAACAGTCATATTTAATGAAGTAATTTGTTCATCTAAAGTTGCATCAGGTATTTCATAACTTTCTTTACCAAAATAACTATACTTTAGATTGTATAATTGCATATTTAAATCCGCTTTTGTAAATTTAGTATCATCAATTGTTACAACAGTGAATCCAAGAGATATACTTAAATAAATTAAATAGAAGATTATAAGAATAATTAATCCACTAAGTATACCAAATATGTACTTATGAGATTTAATAAAATTAAATATTTTCCCAAAAAAACCTTTAATTTTAGATCCCACTTTTTTTGGTTCCTTTACCTCAATCACTCCTTCTTTTTTAGAATTTGTTCTAGTAGTTTTTTTAGTAGTAACTTTCTTAGATGTAGTTTTACTACCTTTCGTAGCCATTCCAATTCCCCCTTTATCATTTGCTCAAGACAATACTATCTCAAGAAATAATGTCTTTTATTCTAGCATATTTTTGCTTATTGTCAATCAAAATAATGCTTTTTGTATAGATAAAGGTGCAAAAAATTGTTTTTATAAATTAAAATGGTTCAATATATTATACGTTTTATGAATAATTTAATTACACAAGAGTAAATAATATAGATTTAAAAAATATAATTTGATAAAATAATTACAGGTGATTTGTATGACTATCGTTTTTAAAGTAAGTGATAACGTCAAAGAAAAAATGATTGAGTATTACATGGACAAAAGGAAACCTAAAACACCGCCTTATGCTATATTTCAAGCAGTTGAAGCTGACACAGTAATTACACTTTATGAAAGTGGCAAAGCAATGTTTCAGGGAATAAGTGCTGATGTAGATGCTAATCTTTGGAAAGATATGGAAAAACACTTAAATAACATTGATATAGATTTTAATGAAAAACAAAAAGAAAAAACAGACAAAACATATTATTACCTAAATGCAATAGGTAGTGACGAAGTTGGAACTGGTGATTATTTTTTACCGATTGTCGTATGTGCAACATATGTTAAAAAAACTGATATTGCTTTTTTAGAAAGACTTAAAATTCAAGATTCTAAAAAAATGACTGATGATAAAATTAGAAGATGTGCGCCTATCATTATGAATAAAATCCCACACGAATATATAATTATGACTAATAAAGAATATAACGCGACACATACAAGTGATAACATGAACAAAATAAAAGCAATTTTACATAATCAAGTATTATATAAAATGACAAATAAAGGTTTTTTGTACGATAAAGTTATAGTAGACCAATTTGCCTACCCTAGAAGTTATTACGGATATTTAAAAGACGTAAAAGATAAAGTAACGAATATTACATTTATTACAAAAGCAGAAGATAAAAACTTAAGTGTTGCCTGTGCGTCAGTTATAAGCAGATATGTTTTTTTAACTGAAATGGATAAACTAAATAAAAAATATAATATTACTTTTCCAAAAGGTGCTGGAATAAAAGTTGATGAAGTTGGAAAAGAACTTGTAAAAAAATATGGCAAAGACATACTTAATGAAATAAGTAAAGTTTCATTTAAAAATACAGAAAAGATTTTAAAAAGTTAGGATTTAATTATGAAATATTTGAATATAGATCAGTATACTGCATTAAATGAAACATTAGAAAGTTATACTAATGTTTATCTTAAAAATAGTTTTTATAGAGATAATTTAAAGTTTTTTTTAGATAAAATCTACGAAATTGGCAATAGTGGAATTGAACGAATTCCTGTTAATTTTAAGAATCTTGATTATATATCTATCAACGATGGTATAAAATTAATATGTGAATATTTAAAAAACCTAAACCCTAAATATGAATGCGATTTTATGGAGAAACTTACTAATGGAACAATAGATTTTATTGAAGCTGATAATTTTAAGAACGCTATAGAAAAAACAAAATTTCGTCCTGTTGTTTATGACGAAACTTTTCAACATACTGAAAGTGATTTACCCTCTTCACAGAATAGTTTTCAAAGTATAAATATTGGAATTAATAAAACATCTTACATTTCTATTCTAACTTTATTACATGAATATATACACAGTATTTTTATCAAAAATAGTGACGGAACAATAAGTAATGATACAGATGATGATTTATGTGAATTTTTTGCAATATATTTTGAAAATGATTTTATTAATTATTTAAAAAATAAAGGCATTTTTTCTAATGATTTTAATTTATATAAAATGATTAGATATAATTCAATTATAAATACTATTAATGGAATTTTTACATACCAAACAATTCTGCTTTATTATAAACAGTTATATGATATAATAGATGACTATACAATAGAAATGATTCTAAAAGAAAATCCAGTAATACAATCTGATGATATTTATGATATATGTTATGGTATAAATTCAATTGAATCGTTTCTTCCCGATTACAGATATTTTTTAGGAGTACCATTAGCTTACTATTTTAGTTCTATGAAAGACAGGAAGATAACAGAAAAACTTTTATCTATGTCTGGAAAATTAGATAAATATACTGTTCCCCAAGTTCTTCACGCAATTGGTTCAAGTGTTACTGAAATTGAATCAATTGATTTTGAAAACATAATGTCAAATATAAAAAAAGAAGTTATTGAAAATAAGACATTAGAAAACTAAAAAAAGCAAAATTTTTAGTTTTCTTTTGCTTTATTAGTAATTTCATAAATTATATTTAATGCTTCAAGAGGAGTCATTTCTAGTGGATTAAGAGTTTTAATATAATCTCTTAATTCATCTTTTTTTGGTTCCTCAAGATTCATACTTAATTGTTCTACATTTGATTTTGGCGTATCGCTTTCCAAATTTTTCAGTATTTTATATGCATCTTCTATAACATCATTAGGTAAATCAGCCAATTTTGCAACATTTATACCATAACTTTTATCAACTGCTCCATCATTTATTTTATGTAAAAAGCGAACATCACCATCTTCTTCATATACTTCTACGTGTACATTTTTAACAGAATCATAACCATTATACATAGTAGTAAGTTCATGATAGTGCGTAGAAAAAAGCGTTTTACATTTGATATTTTTAATAATATACTCAATTATAGCGCCAGCCAAGCTCATACCATCATAAGTACTAGTACCACGCCCTAATTCATCAAAAATTATCAATGACTTTTCAGTGGCATTTTTTAAAGCATTTGCACTTTCCTTCATTTCAACCATAAAAGTACTTTCACCGCCAACTAAATCGTCACTCGCACCTATTCTTGTAAATATTTTATCAAAAATTGGTAAAGTTGCTTCTTTAGCAGGTACAAAAGAACCCATCTGTGCCATTATAACAATAACAGCCAAACTTCTCATATATGTACTCTTACCGCTCATATTAGGCCCAGTTATAATTAAAACATTAGTGTTTTTATCAAGAATAAAGTCATTTTTTATGTAATCTTCTTTAATCACCTTTTCCACTACAGGATGTCTTCCATCAATTATTTTTATTTCACTTTCATCAGTAATGACCGGACGAACATATCCATTTTCTTCACAAACAGTGCTCAATGACTGCATAACGTCTAAATATGCGAGTTCTTTACCAACTATTTGTAAATCTTTTATGTAGTCTTTTATTTTTTCTTTTATTTCAATAAACAAATCATATTCAAGTTTATTAATTTTATCTTCAGCATTTAAAATTAAATCTTCTTTTTCCTTTAATAAAGGTGTAATATATCTTTCACAGTTAGATATCGTTTGCTTACGAACATAACCAAATTCTTCTTTAATTTCCTTAATATTTCCTTTACTAATTTCTATATAATAACCAAAAACTTTATTATAACCTACTCTTAAATTTTTAATTCCTGTTCGTTCTCTTTCTTCATTTTCAAATTGGCTTATAAAATCTTTACCATTTTTTCTTATATTTCTAAGTTCATCTAACTCAGCATTATAACCAATTTTTATTACCCCACCTTCCTTAATCGTCAAAGGAGCATCAGGGTTAATTGATCTTTCAAGTAAATCTTCAAGTTCACCAAATTCTTGTAGTTCATTTAACTTAAGATTATTTAAAACTTTATTAATCATAGGAATAACATGAATACTATTTTTAAGTTGTAATAAATCTCTACCATTTAAATTAGAACAAACAACTTTACCAGTTAAACGCTCCAAATCATAAATTTCAAATAAATATTCTTGAAGTTCACTTTTTAGTAAAAATTCTTCATTAAATAATTCAATTAAATCTTGTCTCTTTTTTATTTCTTCTTTATCAACCAAAGGCATCAAAATATATTCTTTTAATAATCTACTACCCATTGCTGTTTTTGTTTTATCTAAAAGCCAAAGCAAACTATATGTTCTATCTTTAGTACGCAATGTTTCAACTAATTCCAAGTTTTTAACGCATTCTTTATCTAATTCCAAATAATTTGAGTTATTTATAAACAAAACACTATTAAAATGAGTTAAATTTGTTTGCAAACTATTAGTAATATAAGTTAACAGTCTTCTAGTAGTATCTTTTAACTTTTCATCATCTAATTTGCTCAAAATATTGCCATACTTATTTTCATCCACATCATCATAAATACTTATAAAAATATTATAAGTATTTTTTAATTTATGAATAAGTTCAACATCAAAGTTAGAACTAACAACTAATTCTTTTACATTCAAATTAACAAGTTCACTTACCAATTTATTTTCATTTTTAGGAACATAGGTTGCACAAATTTTACCGCTTAGCAAATCAGCGTAAGATAAAACATAAATATGGGTATAATCACTTAAAAAAGCAATGTAGTTATAATCCTTTTCATTTAAACTCTCAGAATTAGTAAGAGTTCCTTTACTAACTATTTGAGTAACTTCCCTTTTAACTAACCCTTTAGCCGTTTTAGGGTCTTCCACTTGTTCTGCAATAGCAACTTTATAACCTTTATCAATAAGTTTTTCCAAATAAACATTAACGGCATGATGAGGAACACCACACATTGGAACTCTTTCTTTTAGTCCCGCATTTTTTCCAGTTAAAGTTAACTCCAATTCATGAGAAGCAGTAATTGCATCTTCAAAAAACAATTCGTAAAAGTCCCCTAATCTATAGAATAACAAAACATCAGAATATTTATCTTTAGTTTTCATATATTCTCTCATCATAGGACTAAGTTCATCAATATTTACTTCTTCTCTTTTCATAACTACCTCTTATAATTCATTACTATCAATAACTATAGTTACTGGCCCATCATTATATATTTCAACTTTCATATCAGCACCGAATACTCCAGTTTCTACTTTTATGCCTTTTTCTTTAATTGCATTATTCATATATTCATATAGCATTTTAGCATCAGTAGGATTTAATGCATCAATAAAACTAGGTCTTCTACCCTTTTTAGTATTTGCATAAAGTGTAAACTGACTAATATTTAAAATCTCGCCATTTTCATCAATTAAGCTTTTATTCATAAGACCATTTTCATCTTCAAAGATTCTAAGATTAATTATTTTATCAATCATCTTATCAACTATTTTTTCATCATCACCAGTAGTAAAACCAACAAGTATTACTAAACCTTTATCAATTTCACCATTAATTTTACCATCTATAGTTACTTTACTATACTTACTTCTTTGTAACACAACTCTCATTTAGTAATTCCTCTTTCTATTTTATTTACAAACTTTAGACTTTGTAAATTAACAATTAACAAATTCAAAGTATTAATATCTTTTACTTTGCATATAATCTCATAAAAGTCTCCATCTTTTGTTTTCTTTTTATAATTAATACTTACAATATTTACGTCAATTTTTGTAGCTGCAGTAATAATATCAATTAGTTTTTCATTAGACCCATCAATATAAATATGTATTGAAGTTGTGAATTTATCTTTTTGTTCATCATTCCAAGTTGCTTTTACAATTCTTTCGCTATTTAAATCAACATTCGGGCAATCACTTCTATGTATAGTTATTCCATGACCTCTAGTAATAAAACCTACTATATCTTCACCATAAACAGGCATACAACAAGAAGCAATTGACGTTAGCAAGTCAGCATAACCAGCTATTAAAACACTACCTTTGCCTTTAGTTTTACCTGAATTATTTAATAATTTATCTAGGTCATGATTTTCTTTTGGTTCAAAACACTGAATTAACTTATTTACAACAATATTTGGACTATACTTAAGTGATGAGATTCCCATATAAAGTTCTTCTTCATCATCAACTTTTAAAGATTTAATACATTCGCTCAGATAATCAGGTTTTAATAAATCACTAGGAGAATACTTTCTTTTTTTAATTTCATTTATTAAAAGTTCTTCACCCGTTTTAATTAGTCTTTCTTTATCTTGTTTATAAAAGAATGATTTAATTCTACTTTTTGCTTGATCAGTTTTTACAAAATCTAGCCATGACTTACTTGGACCTGTACCAGCCTGAGTTTTAAGTTCGACTATATCACTATCATGTAATTTATAATCAAGTTTTCTTATTTTCCCGTTTACAATCGCACTTACACAAGTATTTCCAACCTCAGAGTGTATTTTATAGGCAAAGTCAATTGGAGTTGAGCCAACAGGTAACTCAATAATATCACCTTTAGGCGTAAAAACATATATTTCTTCTTTATTAAGATTAGTATCCAAATTATTAAAGAAATCTACATTTCCTTCTATATCGTTTAACTCAATTAACGTTCTAAATGCTTCTAATTTATTTTCAACTTCACCTTTTTTAGACCCATCAGTTTTTTCCTTATAAGACCAATGAGAAGCAACACCATGTTCAGCGATTTCATCCATTTCATATGTTCTAACTTGAATTTCATACATTCTTCCGCCGACACCAAAGACAGTTGTATGTAAACTTTGGTACATATTATTCTTAGGGTTAGCTATATAATCTTTAAATCTCTTTGGAATAGGTTTATACTTTGAATGAATTAACCCAATAACCAAATAACATTCTTCAGCTTTATCGATTAAAATTCTTAAACCCAACAAATCATATATATCATTCCATTTTTTACCAGCTGCAAGTTTATTATAAACTCCTCTTACACTCTTAACTCTAGAAAGTATATCAAATTTTATATCGTGATCGTTCAAAAGTTCAATAATTTCTTCTTTCATTTCTTTTAGTGAACCTTCAAGCTCATTTTTATCCGCGCTAATTTTATCTAAAATTTCTTGATATTCAACAGGCTTTGAATACCTTAAGCATAAATCTTCAAGTTCACTTTTCATAGTTTTTATACCAAGTCTATGCGCTATTGGTATAAAAACATTAGTTGTTTCCTCAATAATTTCCTTTTTATGTTCATCATCATGAACGTACACTGTTCTAAGATTATCAAGCCTATCTGCTAGCTTAATAAATAAAGCTTTAGGGTTTTAAGATAATCCAACCACTATTCTTCTATATTTTTCTGCATCATTATCATGCTTAAAAGTTTTCTTTAAATGACTTAATTTAGTAATAGAAGAAAGAATAGTAGCCGTTTCTTCCCCAAAAAGTTCTTCAACTTCTTCTCTAGTCATTTTTTCTAAAGTAATTGCTTCATGTATCAAAGCACTCCCAATAGTAACATAATCCATTTTTAATTCTGCTAACATATAAGCAACTCTTATACTATGATTAATATAGTCTTCACCTGTTTTTCTTTTTAAACCATTATAAACTTCTTTTGCTTTTTCATAATAAGAATCAACATTTAAAAGTTGTTCTTCACTTATATAACTACTTAATAACTGCCTTAATTCATCATAAGTATGATCTTTTTGCACTTTATTTTTTCTCCTTATCTATGAGTTAATTCCTTTTATACTTTTTTCTTCTGGACCATCGTCATAATCAACTTTAGGTTTCAATCTATCTCTTTTTTCAAGTTTTATCCAAACATAAGGTGCGATAAACATAGAAGTAAATGTTCCAACTATAAGTCCAATTAATATTGCAATATTAAATTCCTTTATTTCTGTAGCTCCTAAAATAAGCAATACAACGACAGAAGTCAAAGTAGTTATAGTAGTTAATATGCTTCTTGTAACTGCCTTAGATAAGCATTCATTTACTATAACTTCATCAGAAACACTCGTTTTATTTTCCTCTTTTTTCTTTTCCCTTATTAAATCAAATATTACGATTGTATCATTTATAGAATAACCAAGTATTGTAAGTATTGCTGCTATAAATATAAAGTTAATTTCAATATTAAATATAATAAATGCTGCTATTACAGAAGTAATATCAATACATAAAGCTACTAAACTAGCTATTCCATAGTTAAACTTAAATCTTATACTAACATAAATTAAAATACAAATTGCAGCAATAATAACAGATTTAATAGCATTTTCAGTTAAATCTTTTTTAACTACATTAGATATTACTGATATATCACTATTAACACTAATTTCATCAAATTCTTGTTTTAAACTTTTAATTTCATCCTCTGCCAATACTTCTTTAATCTTTATATCTACTTGTTCATCACTTGAAGTAGTATAATCACTTAATTCGTATTCACTAATTATTTCTTTTATTACACTTTCATCAATATTACTTTCACTTTTCAAAGTAATACTAGTTCCACCGGCAAAATCTATACCTAAATTTACTTTTTGAACAAAAGCAAACACAACTGCTATAATTATTACGACTAAATATACAAAAAGTAATTTAACTGAATGCTTAACAAAATTTCTAATTTTACTTTCTTTAACTTTTCCTATAAAAACTGATGTATTTAAATGTATAAAACCTTTTAAAATATATCTATTAATTAAAATCATCGTAATCATCGTTACTATAATTGTCAAAATTAACATTGATCCAAAACCTTTAACTGAACTTTCTCCAAACACAAATAATATAACAGCAACAATAAGTGTAGTAATATTTGCATCAATTAAAGAAACCAAACTTTTTTTATTAGCGTCAGTAAAAGCTTTATCCAACTTTTTACCATTAACTAGCTCATCTTTAATTTTTTCCAAAGTAACAATAGAACTATCTACAGCCATACCTACACCTAATATTAAAGCTGCAATTCCAGTCAAAGTCAAAACGCCATCTATAGCATTAAACATTGCCAAAACCAACAATGAATAAAATACTAAACAAATAGAACTAACAAATCCAGAAAGTCTATAAAAAATTGTCATAATTATAGTTATTATTACTAATGTAATCACGCCAGCCAAAGCAGCAATACGTAAAGTATCACTACCAAAAGATGCATCTACAGTTTTAGTACTAACCTCTTCTAATTTAGTAGGAAGACTACCAGAATTAATCAAATCTACTAATTCCTGTGCTTCTTCTTTTGTAAAATTACCTTCAATTACCACGTTACTACTAAATGCTTCTTTAACTGTCGCACTTGAAATACATGCAGCATTACTAGTACCACACTCTTCTTTCATACTTTCAAAACTATGTTTAGTTTCATCATAGTCAAGCCAAATAACAATTAACTGATCTTCACTTTTACTAACAGCACTAGTAACATGATAAAATGTATCATTATCTTTTATTTTAAGAGCCACAACAGGTCTTCCAGTCTCATTATAATCAAGGCTTGCTCCTGGCGAATCCAAAACATCTGCAGCCATTAGTAACTCATCACTAGAATTTCTAAAAGTTAAAACAGCAGGAGTACTAAGTCTTTCTCTAGCTTCATTTTCATCTGTAACTCCCGGCAACTTAACACGTATCTTATCGCCTTCTACACTAATTTCAGGCTCACTAACACCCAAAGTATCAATTCTATTATTAATTGATTTATATGTAGCAGTTAGCATATCGTCAGTTAACTCTTCATCCTCATTTAACGGACTTACTTTATACAAAACCTCAAATCCACCTTTTAAGTCCAAACCATAATTTATACTATTTATAACCGGTTTTATAGAAAAAACAATAGCAACAACCATCAATATTATAAATAAAATACTTATCTTTAAATTACTTTTCATATTCAACTCCTATAATAAGTTCTCTTCTTCAGTCAATAATTCTCTATGACTATTTTTAAAAACTTTCATCATATAATCTTCAATTTTATATTTTTCCAAATGCATTATATCACTGACCATATCAAAAAGAGATAAATCCTTTGAATTAGCCCAGTCATTTTTAGATAAATAATTCCAAATATCTTCTTCTTTAATATAACTTAAACCCATTTTACATAATTCTAACTTTTTTGAATATAAAGCAGGTTTAATCCTATTATAAAGTTCATTCAGTGATTTTATTTCGCTTTCCATTGATAACACCAACATTATTTTACCACTTAAAGAGTCAAAAAAAAAGAAAAAAATGGAGGGATAATTCCCTCGCAATTTATATAAACGCCCAGCGACGTACATTAATATTGTATGAAATAAAAGAAAAATATTTACACTTATTTAAAATTTTCACTTTTAAACAAATAAATCGATAAAGCAATAATTCCTAAACTTATCATTAATATTGCATCTTTCATTTCAATCTCATTAAGAATTAACGTAACTAAAACTGAAATTCCCATTGCCAAAGCAACTCCTAATAAGATAATATCAAAAATATTATTATATGTATTTGCTTTTTCAATCTTTGAACTTATAAGTTCTTCAACACTAATGCCTAAAATATTAGCTAACTTATTGATTGAATTAATATCAGGACACGATATATTCCTTTCCCATTTTGACACCGCCTTGTCAGTAACATTCATTTTATTAGCAAGTTCACTTTGAGTCATTCCTTTTTCTTTTCTATTTTCGCTTATTATTTCACCCATACTTTTAATTGACATAATAATTTTCTCCTTTTCTTAATACAATTATAAATTTATATGAAGTAATATCAACCGACTATAAGTTTAACTTTGTAAACTTATAGTTTACTTTATGATTTTTGATATAATAACTAATACTACACTAGGGACTAGAAACTCTAATGTTCTAACTATTAAAAAAGTATAAAAAGGTGCTGAGTTTTCAATCTTATTATAATTAATAAAATCAAATATTATAAATATCAAAAAAACTACAAATAAAATTATAGATGCAAATAACGAAAACTTACGTACTCTATTTTTAATAATAATCACCTCCTCAATTAATATAATCCGCTTTTGCGCATGCATTTAATTTTACACTGATTTCACTTAAAAACTCATCTAAAGATTCACTACTTAACAAAACATAAGAGTATTCATAACCTTTTTCAACATACTTATCACCAACATATAATTCATAATAAGTAGTATCACTTAAATCAGCAAAATCATTATTAGTTTCATTCAAAATTTTCATAACATCATAAGAATAAGAACCTTTAACTGATTTAGTATAAACTAGCATTGAATTACAATTCTGATTTGATCTACAAGCTTCATATTCAGTAAACAACTCATAAGTTCCGTCTTCATAAACTGTTAACTGAACTGGAATACATGCACTATTTTTTAGTGATATAGTAAAAATAACATCTCCAGGATTTTCAAGCGGTTCACTAGCCCCACTATAAATTCCATCCTCGCAACCAGTTATAAAAAGCGATATATTTAACAAAAGCAAACCAAATAAATACTTATTTTTCATTTTTTCTCCTTTTTCTATATTAATTATATCACACTAATTCATATTCTCTAGCAATTATCCTTTCATCAGAACAATATTTTATTATATACTTATTATCTTGTTTACAAATAATTATTCCTATAGTTTTATCTTGATTAAGATTTCTTAAATTTTCATCTATATAATTCATATAAACTTGTATTTGACCAATATGTTCTTTCTTAAGTTCAGTTACTTTTAATTCAACAACTACATAACAATTATATTCAATATTAAATAATAGTAAATCTATATAATTAAAATTATTACCTAATCTTATTTTATATTCACTACCTATAAAGCAAAATGAATTACCTAGTTCTTTCATAAATAACTCAATATCTTCTAATATTAAATGATGCAATGCTTTTTCTGTAACTATTTCTATATTATTTTTATTTCTTATCAAAACAGGATTAGGAACTAAATCTTTTATTTCTATCTTATCATTAGTTATTATTTTATTTTTTGTTTCTATAGGTAATCTATTATATTCGTTATTTTTAATTCTTTCTCTCAAACCTCGCACATCAATATGTTGATTAATACATATATTAAGATAATATATCATTTCATTCTCATCATTGATGGGCAATAATTCAGTATAATGACTCCATGACAATTGTGTCGACAATGTCGACACTTTTTTATTATTAAACATATTATAGAATTGTTTCATTCTGAATAAAGTTCTTTTATTATATTTTTTACCAACTTCACTAACTAATCTTTTAGAATATTCTTCTATTATATTATCTCCATATTTTCCACCAGCTTCATTAAGTAATTTACCTATTTCAAAATATGTAATGACCTTATGTCTTTCTTTTGAATAATCTTTTACTTTTGAATATATTTCATTATCTATTATTTTATTTTTTATTTCGTTATAATAATTCATACTGCTCCTTTCTATGGTGCACACGTTTCTATATCTAATTTATTATTCTTAATTTTAAACATAATACTCCCATCTTGATCTGTTCTATATATTTTTGAATCTTCTAAATTTTCTAACACACTATCATTTGGATGACCATATCTATTATTTTTACCAACACTAATAATTGAATATTTTGGATTTGTTTCATCAATAAATTCTTTACCACTGCTAGTCTTACTTCCATGGTGTCCTACCTTGAGAATATCTATATCTTGTAAATTATATTTTTCTATTAGGTCTTCTTCTACTTCTACTCCTGCATCTCCCATAAATAGAAATTTATAATTATTTAGTTCAGTATAAATAACACTTGAATTATCATTCTCATTACCATAATCATTATTGTTCAAAAAATATAATTTGTTATTATCTATATTTAATTCTTTAATACATGAATAATATGGTGTTTTCTTCTTATCTAAGACTTTTATAAGGTCTTTTTCTAATTCATTATATTCACCACAATTAAAGATTACTTTCTCAACTTTGAAATTTTCAACTAAATTAATTGCTTCACCCATATGATCGTAGTCACCATGAGTAACAAACATATAATCTATTTTCTTAACACCCAAACTTTTATAAAAAGGAATTAAAGTATCTTCACAAATTGAATAGTTTGTCCTTCTAACTGCCCACTCCTCTTTTTCATAATCTATTTTCCCACCAGTATCAATAATAATACTTTTTTTATTTTCAGTAAGAATAAACATTGAGTCCCCTTGTCCTACATCTAAAAAGTAAAAATACGTATTTTTATCTAAAACAATGCTAAATTTTATAATTAAAATCAAAAGAAAATCCAAAACCAAAAATTTTAATTTTTTTGTTTTAAAAAGCAAAAATAAAAAAATATAATAAATAACTACACATATAAAAGTAATATTTCTTACTACAATAATTAATTTAAAATCATTTAAAAAGATAGATAAATATTCCATAATTTCAACAAAAAAGTAAAATATATTTTGCATAAAAGGAAACATATAAGTAAATAAAGCAAGCGGAAAAATTATATAAGAAACAAATGGAACAAAAATAATATTATTAAAAATACTAAATAAATTAATTTCGCCATTTAAATTAATTATTATAGGTAAACTACTAATACATGAAATAACACCTATTAAAAATGAAACTTTAATAGCATTTTTACTTTTAAACAAAAAATTACTAACTATAAGAAAATAAGTAACTATATAAGATAATTGAAAACCTACATTATATATATCATTTGGCTTAAATAAAAGCGAAACAGCAAAAGTAACTATTAAAATATTTTCAGTCTTAACATTAAATTTCAAATATTTGTTTAATGCAACTAAAAAAAATAATATGGTTGCCCTTATAATAGATGGAGAATACCCAGTAATAAAAGCAAAAACTAATAAAAGTACAAAAACAATACATATCCTTTTAAACTCTTTTATCCTAAATATTTTTAGCAATTTCATTATTATAAGAGCAAAAACACCAACATGAAGACCACTTAAAGAAAAAAGATGCGTTATACCATTTTCTACATACATATCATTAATATCGCTACTAATATAATTAGTATTACCCAGTATAAACGCATACATATAATTTGGATTTTTAAACAAACTAATCCGTTCATAAGCCTTATTTTTTACTACATAAAAAATATTATTACTTTGGCTTGTTACTTTAATATTTTCTATTAAAATAGAATTATTTATCCCACTTTTTTCTAAATATTCCTTATAATTAAAACCATTAGGAATAGTGCTATTGCTTTGAACAACAACTTTTCCCTTTATCTCTAATAAAGAACCGTATTTTATATTTTTTATTAAATACTGTTGTTCTTCAAAACTACTGATATAATACGTTGCAATAACTTTTACATTAGAAATCTTTCCTTCAATTTTTAAATAGTCACCATCTATTTTAAAATCATCTACAAAAACCAAATAGTTATCTGAATCATCAAGTTGAATTGAATGAAACATATTAATTCTAAAAATAGTAAAAATAATTATCAAAAAGAACAAAGCATAATAAAAATAATCACACTGTAATATAGTCCTTAATCTTTTCATATATAGATTCGCCTATACCGCTTACATTTTTAATATCTAGAATATTTTCAAAATCACCATTAATATCTCTATACTCAATAATAGCTTTAGCCTTTGATTCACCTATTCCATCCAAAGACATCAATTCTACGACTGAAGCGGTATTTATATTTATTAAGTTAGAAGAAGATTCAATTTTTTCGTCATTTTCAGTTTCTTCAGATTGAACAATATCATCATTACTATCTATTTCATAATCATTTTTAATAGTAATATTATCATAATTTTTTAAATAACTAGGAATTATAATAACGGTTTCATCTTTTAGTCTTTTACTTAAATTAACATTATCTGTAGTTGCCTCATCAGTAAAACCGCCTGCCATTTGAACCGCGTCAATAACCCTATCGCCAAGTTGCATTTCATAAACTCCAGGATATTTTATTTCACCCTTAATATCAATAAAAATAGTTTCAACAGCCTCAGTTATTATCTCTTCTTTTTCTTCATCGTCACTTAATGCAATAACTTCTGGTTCTACAGTTTTAACATCACTAGTAAACCTGACATATATAAAAATAAAAGATAAACAGGCAAATAACAAAAGAAAACCATACATAAAATACTTTTGATGCTCGTAAAAAAACAACTTAAACCTTTCTAAACACATATATCCTCCTTTCATAAAAAAACAAGTTTTAAAACTTGTTTCTAATATTATTATTACAAAAAATTTATCAAACTCTTTTATATTTTTGATAATTCTAATTTTCTTTTAGTAATTTTATTTTCAATAGCAACCCTTTCAACAATAAATATTGCAAAAATTAAATTAGATGTAAAACTTCCACCATAACTTAAGAACGGAACAGGAACACCAGTAAGAGGTATCAAAGCTAAAATCCCACAAAAATTGACAATCAAATGAAGCAAAATATATATAGCGACGCCATAACAAATAATAGAATTTCTCAAATTATAAGACGTCTTAGAAATTAAAACGATTCTATATAAAATAAATATATACCCTAAAATCATTAGGACACCAAAAACAACGCCAAGTTCTTCAACAGCAATTGGGAAAATAAAATCAGTATGAGCTTCAGGTAAATACAAATACTTTTGCGTAGAATTTCCTAACCCTTTTCCAAACAAGCCTCCACCATTGATTGCGATAAAACCATTACATACCTGATAGCCAGTTTTTTCTATATACCTAGTACAAGGCGCTTTAAAATTTAATCTACTTTGTTGTTCCTCAGTTAAAAAACTAGTACCCGTTACCAAAAATACAATTACAGCTACCAAAACACCACCAGCTAATATTTTAAGAGCTTTAGCAATAGTATTATTTTTAAGAGGTATACTTAAAAAAGTAAAAAATACAATACCTGCAATAATAAGAGCAGTCCCTAAATCAGGTTGTGCTGCAGTAAGTCCAAATATTAAAATGCCAACTGATATAGGAATTAAAAATCCATACTTTTTATCTTTCCTTTTATCATACTCTCCAAAAAAAACGCCCATATATATTATTAAAATAGTTTTTGCAAACTCACTAGGTTGAATAGAAAAAAAACCTAAATCAATCCAACTCTTAACATTATTTACAACAGAACCATATAACAATAAAAATACTAATAAACCTATAATAATTAGTAAACCAAAAGGAACTAAAGCTTTATATACTTTAGTAGGTAATTTCAATATAATAGTAAATCCTATTAAATAGCTTACCACTACAAAAACTGACTGCTTAATAAAAAAATAATACGGACTTTCTCCATTTCTTAAAACAGCAGAAACACTTGAAGCAGACAACACCAAAAGAACACCTATTGCAGAATACAACAATGCCATAAATAACAAAGGTTTATCTATTTTACTAAAAATGCTTTTACCTTTCATATTATCACATAATTATTGTATCATATTTTAAAAATCATTAAATAGTTTTTTTATAATTTGGGTTATTTTATTGTCAAAAAACATCATATTAGCGTACATTATTATAGGTAGTAAAAGGAGGTTAGTTATGTATTATTATGGATATAGTGGTGGATATGGAAACACTAACCCATGTTGTTATTGTCCATCATATGGATACGGTAACGGCTATGGCTACGGATATGGTGCTGCAATCATATTAGTATTATTTATTCTTTTAGTAGTGGTATTTGGAGCCGGATTCATAAATTGTAATAATTAAAAAGGGAGAATTAAATCTTCCTTTTTAATTTTAAAACTAACTCGTCATTAATATCATCTATTGATCTAATATTACCATCTTTTACACATTCTATTACATCAAATCCATAAAGTTCTGATAGTTCTAAATATGCTTTTTCAGCATTAATTAAATGAGTTTCACTTTTTTCAAGTTCATCAGGTGCTTCTTCCCTGCCACTTTTTAAAATCAAACTATATTTATAAGGCATATGCAAAAAAATTGTAAAATCTGGCCTAGGTAACTCTAATAACCCATATTCTAAATCCTCTAACCAATTATACATTTTTTTTCTTTCCACTTCATCTTCAATCTTTCCGCCTTGATGAGCCATATTAGATACAACATACCTATCTAAAAAAACATTAAACCCATTATTTAAATATTCTTTTACTTTTTCAATATTATATTTTCTATCAGCAGCAAAGTATAAAGAAGAAACTTCAGCAGATACATTTGCAGCACCCTCTGGGAAAACACATTCACCAATTGCCGTTTTGCCTAAATAAGGTCCACCAACAATCTTACCGGTAGGACTACTATAATTTGGAAATGAAAAATAAATTGATTTTATTCCTTCACTATTTAATTTTTCAACTGCTTTCTTCGCTTGAGTTTCTTTACCAGAACAATCAGTTCCTTCTATCAGTATAAGTTTTGCCATATCAATAATCTCCATTATATCTTTCTAATTAATTTTTTTCCTTCATTAAAACCGCAATCTGATGAACAATTAAAATCATAAAATGTACATCTTGCTCCATAAGTGTAATTGTTAATATCATTAGCTAAATGATTATTAGATACTTCTAAGACTTTTTTATATTTAAGTAAAGTCTCTCTAGTCTGCAACATGATTTCAAGTTGTGCTGAAGAACATAACCTTTCTTTACATTTTAAAATAAAATCATCATATTTACCAACTTCACTAATTAAAACAAGTTCTCCTTGCGGGGTAACATCTTTGACTACCGACATATCAGCTAACCATTCATCAGTCAAGATCTTATCATCAGCAATAATTGGCGGAACAAAATATTCTTTTTCATCTAACATTTCTAATTGATAATCCAAAGTTCTATGTCTTTGTGCTTGAGCATACTGAGCAAAAGAACCTTTATATATTGTTGAATAAACATCTCCGAAATGCTCTTCTCTTTTTTCTAAATCTTTACCAAACATTGACAACGTTCTATGTTTCTCGTTGTGCATCAATTGCGGTATTAAAACATTTAAATTATCTAACTCGTTTAAAAACTCAGTCATGCTAACAATTAATTTTGATTCAAAGTTATTTGCATTAGCACTATGCCTGTTTATATAATCTAACATCCAAGAAGCAATATAGTTTATTTGTCTAAGAGAAGTAGAATATATCATTTGAGTTGGCATAAAAACAGTTACTAAATATCTAGCATTTTCCTGTGCTAATTTTTGTATTTTAGAATCACCAAAAACATTTCCATACTTCTCTTTAATTCTAATTTTAAATATTTCAATCCATTTATTATATAATCGTTCCTCATCTTCAGTAATAATTGACTGAGCTTGTCTAGTAACTGGGGTATATCTTGCAGACTTTTCGCTTGTAGTATATTGATGTTCATTATTCAATATCATAGCCAAAATTTTAGGTAAGTTTTGAATATTAAAACTAATAGAAATGTGGTCATAAACACTATGATGCCCATTATTTAAAGTAATATCAACTCTTTTTAAAGTTTTTTCTAAAGGTTCGTTTTCCAAATGTGAAAAGCCTTCTTTATCATAACAAACTCCAGCAATTTTACCAGATAATTCAATAGCTTTTTCACTATCAAATGTCCCATCCTGTCTTAAAAAATGATTAGGCAATATACCTACTTTAATTTTTGTGTTTTCCATAAACTCCTCCTTCTCCCCACCTATTCTCTTTCTTAAATCCATACTATCACAATAAACATCAATAAATCAACATTATTTGCTATTTTATTACTTTTTTGATAAAATACTTATCACTGGGGTGTAATATGTTAAGAGAATGTGATATTTTAGATGAAAAAGTAAAATTATTAAGAAAAAAAAGCGAAAAAGTTACTTTTCCATTATCTAAAGAAGATAAAAAATTAATAAATGATGCGATAGATTATTTAAGAAAAAGTCAAGATGAAGAATATGCAAAGAAACACAATATACGTGGTGGCATGGGTTTGGCTCTTGTACAATTAGGAGTATTAAAAAGAATATTTGTCATATCATACAAACACGAAGACGGTCACTTTGAAGAATATACAGTTATTAATCCAAAGATAATTAGTCATTCCGAAGAATTAATATACGTAGAAGAAGGCGAAGGATGTTTAAGTGTCAACCGAGAAGTAGAAGGAATTGTTCCTAGATATGCAAGAGCAACTATAGAATATTACGATATAAATGGGCAAAAGACAGAAACAAGAGCCCGAGAAGAAATTGCTGTTGCATTCCAACATGAAATAGACCATTTAGACGGCATACTTTTTGTAGATAAAATTGACAAAAAAAATCCATTTAAAAACAAAGATATTATGAGGCCAATTTAAGGTCTTTTTTTTATTCAAAAATTATTATATAATATTTAATATAAGGAGAATAGAAATGAAAAAAAATATATGGCGTATACTTTTTTGGGGATTAATACTAATATTATGTTTAACATTAGGTATAGTTGGATACTTAGAAAATAGAAGAATAAATGATGAAGCAGAAATATTGTTAAACAAAATAAAAAATATTTTAAAAGATTCATATATAATAACCAAATATGAAGAATCAAATGTAGAAATAGATATAAATGTAAAAGGTAACAAACTAACAATTACATTTAGTGATTCAACAGAAAAAGACTATGTATATAGTTTAAAAGACAATGTTTTAAGTACACAATATAGTAAAAATGATACGACAGGAAGAGAAATGCTAGTTGCAGTAACAGATTCAATTGCAGTGTTAAATGGAGAAAGCAGTAATCAAGTTTATACAGTATTTCAAAACAACAGTATAGATAATTATACATTTGAAGAAGGAATAAAAATAACTTATAATTTAACTACAACAGATGCAATATTAAATACAAATGTTGCCGTGACACCACATATTACAGAAAATAAAATTTCATATTTCTTATATGAAGATTTTTCTGAAGAAGAAAAAGAAAATTATTCTCTAACAAAAACAAAAGGTAACTTAATATTTATTAGAGAAAATGAAACAGAATTTGCATTAGCAGAGATAAATAAACTAAGTAATGATGCAAAAGAAAGTCTAAAAAATATAATAATTTATTTTTACGGAACAGGATATAGTAATAAGCTTGAAAACGTTGACTTTGAAAACAAAATAAATTATGAAGATGAAATAATCAAAATCATGTTTAATCCAGAAGAAAACGAATACGAATCAAAAAACATACCAAAATTAGTTGAAAATATATTAACCCCTGAAAAAGGAGAAAATGAAGCAAATAATACAAAAAATAAATATGAATTTATAAGAGTAACAATTAAAAAATGATATTTATTAAATAACAATAAAAATATTCACTAGCTTTGCTAGTGTTTATTATTTTCACATTTTAAATAACTTGACTCAATATTTACCTATTTCCATCAATAATAAAAGGGGATAACCCCAATTATAATTTTAAAACGTTATAATTAATAAATTGTTATTTAAAAATATATATATATTTACAATTAACACTTATCCTATAATTTTTATTAAATAAAATATGCTATCAAAAAACAAGATAAATTAATATAATATTATATGAATAAATTAAATGAATTTAAAAATATTTATAAATCTAACAAACCATTATTTAATACAATGATCTTTTTTATTATGATTTTTCTAATAATTTGGCAAATAATATTTACATTAATCATGCCAACCAGAGTAAATATTATTATTTTATTAGTTCTTATATCAAGTCTAATCGCTTTCTACTTTAAAAACACCAGTAGTTATTAAATTATTCGTTATGTAAATATAATCTAATATTTTTTTAGCATTTCTAACACTATTAATCATATTCTCTTTTATTTCTATTTTATCTGGAATACTAACTAATACATAAAACAATTTTATTTCTTCTTCACTGAGTTTAAAATTATTATTATATTCTTTTAAAAGAGTTTTAAAATTATATTTATTATATTCTTTTTTATAAAATTTATATAAATCAAGTATAGGTGTATCAACCACTGAATAATCCCAATTTAATAAATACCCCTTATCTCCTTTTAGAAAATGGCTAGTCCTTAAATTATTATGAACAACGCTTACTCTTTCAGTATCTTTATTTTGCACTAATTTATACCAACTATTTATCTCACGTTCAGCATACATAAGTGCACTTATAATAATTGAATAATTTCTAGCTATTAAGTATTCATAAGGTGACATATATTCTTTTTTATCTATTTTTAATATTAGTTTTTCATAATAGTTTTTTAAATAATCTATATTATTAATTATTTTATAATGAATTTCTTTATATTTTTTTCTACTTACATCTTTAAAATAAGTAGTTCTAAAATGCAAATCAGCAACTGTTTTTATTAGTTCTTTACCCTTTTCATCTTCCGTAGCAAAAACGCTTTCAATGTATTCATATCTTAACTCATCATCTTGTTCATCTATTACTTTTGGATAACTATCAAAGCCCTTTAATGATAAATAATCGTATAGTTCTGATAAATCTTTCTTCTTTTTTTTAACAACACACTTATTATTCTCATCTACTATAATCTTAGCTTTACCTTTATATTTTATCATTCTTCATGTTTAAAATATGGTATAACAATTTTATCTCCAATACTATATACTTCTTCTTTGTTATATTCTTTTATATCATCTATTCTAACATTGTATTTCATAGCTATACTATCTATAGTCTCATCACTCTTCATTATATGAATTTTATAAGTGATATAATTATCTGGCATATTAAACTTTTTACTAAATTCTTCAATTTGTTCTTTTACTTCTTCTTTCTCTCCACTATTTTCTTGATCAATATCTACACTTTCTTCCTCATCTACTTCTACCCCATCAAGCATTTCATCAATAGAGTTAATTTCTTCCTCCTTAGTTTCACTTTCTATTTCAACTTCCTCATAATGCATTCCCAATTTCATTTTTAAATGTAATATATCTTTATCAATTTCATAAGTATAATCATCCATTACTAAATTAACACTTTCTTTTTTAATTCTTTCACTAAGCGCAATTGCAAAAGGTATATTATATAAAAATTCTTCATGTTTTACACTTGCTTCAGTCATTTTATATTCACCACTTATATGAAATTCACCTTCTATTACATCATCTAAGACTTTATATTCATGTGTTACATCTAACTCAGTCATTTCTTGAATTGTAGTTTTAAATATAATATCTTTTTTAAATTCAATTGTTTCTTTCAAAATAAAACACTCCTTTCAGTTAAATATATGAAGTGTTTTATTTTTTATAACTATTATTTAAAAATGTATTTGTATATTTCTTTATAATTTTTAACAGGAATAAACTTAATTTTACTTTTTATATCTTCATCTAACTCTAAAGCATCTTTTTCATTTTCTTTTGGTATAAATATTGTATCTATACCATTTCTAATCGCTGCAAGACTTTTCTCTTTCAATCCACCAATTGGTAAAATATCTCCATTTAATGTTATTTCACCAGTCATGCTTATATTACTACTAATATTTTTATTTTTAATATAACTAAGTAAAGCAGTTACGATTAAACTTCCTGCAGAAGGCCCTTCTTTAGGAACAGCTGTTTCTCTAAAATTAATATGATAAGTTTTGTTTTTGAATAACTCATTTCTTAGATTAAAATAAACTAAATTACTTTTAATATATCCTATTGCTACTTTAATACTTTCTTCCATTACTTTTCCTAATGAACCAGTATAATAAAACTCCTCCTTGCCAGAGTAACTAGATACCTCAACTTCTATTGTTGCTCCTCCGTAAGGTGTGTATGCAATACCTGTTATAAATCCTTTAGGCATTATTTTATGTTTTGTGTTAACACTGTATTTTGGACTTTTTAGATATGTAGATACATTTTTAATAGTAATACTTTTAACTATTTCTTTATTATTCATTTTAGAATCTGTAATAATTTTTCTAATTATTTTATTAATTAATTTATCTAATTCTCTTACACCACTTTCTTTAGTATAAGAATTAATTATTTCATTTATGCTTTTTACATCAAATGTAATTTCATCTTTTTTAAGTCCAGAATTTATAAGTGCATTAGGTATTAAATGATTTATTGCAATATTTAATTTCTCATTATCTGTATATCCAGCTATCTCAATTATTTCAAGCCTATCTCTAAGTACAGGCGGAATACTACTTAAATCGTTTGCTGTGCATATGAAAAACACTTCACTTAAGTCAATTCCTTCTTCTATATAATTATCTACAAATGACTTATTTTGTTTACTATCTAATACATCAAGTAAAGTACTCGCTGGGTCTCCGCGATAATCTTTAGTAAGTTTATCAATTTCATCAAGTAATATAACTGGGTTTTTAGTACCACATTTTATAAATGAATTAATTATTTTACCAGGACTACTACCAATATATGTTTTTCTGTGACCAATTAATTCAGCTGGATCACTTATACCACCTAAACTAATTTTACTAAAACTTCTATTTAAGCTCTTTGCAATACTTTCAGCAAACGTTGTTTTTCCAACTCCTGGAGGACCAACTAAACAAATTATTGGACTAACAGCATTTTTATTGTTTTCTTTAACTGCTATATATTCAATAATTCTATCCTTAATATCTATAAGTCCATAATGACTAGAATTAAGACTATCTAATATTTTATTTAAATCTTTTTCATCTTTACTTCTATTGTTCCAAGGTAAAGTTAACAAAATATCAATATAATTTTTAATAACCGCAAGTTCAGGACTTACATCTGGAGTCCTTTCATATTTTTCTAATTCATTTTCAAGTTTGTTTTTAATATGAACTGGTAATTTAAGTAAAGACATTTTTTCTCTTATATTTTCTATTGATTCAGTTTTACTATCTTTTTCCCCAAGTTCATTTTTAATAAGTCTTATTTTCTCTTTTAATATAAATTCTTTTTGACTTTCTTCTAGTTTTTGTTTTAATTCAAGTTCAATTTTATTTTCAAGTTCAACTACTGCTTTTTCAATATTGATTTCTGTAATTAGTTTTTTAGCTCTTGAAATATAATCAGTATTTAACATAAATGTAAGCTTTTTTTCAAAATTTAAAGGAAGAAAAGCAGTAACCATATCAGTAAGCTTATCCAAATCTGTAATACCCTTTATTTGTCCTAAAATTGAATTTGATATATATGGATTCATGCTAATATACTTATCTAGCTCAGTTATTAAAGTCCTAAGTAAAGCAGTTTCTTCTATTTCATCTACTTCTAAAACTGGTATACTCGCAACTATACTTTCAAGAATATCTTTTTGATTAGAATAATTTACATAACTGTAAACCTTAACACGTTTTTTCCCTGAAATTACAATTCGTGTAGTACCATTCGGTAAATCTATTCTACTTTTAATTATGCCAACTACACCTATTTTAGGTAAATCATCTGTACTGGGATTTTCTTCAAGAATATTAAGAGGAGTTACGATTAAAATTTCATTATTATGATATTCTTTTGCAATATCAATTACCTTTTTACTTATATCATTATTAAGTTCAATTCTAGCTTCTTGATGAGGAAGTAAAACTAAACCTTTTAAAAGAATTACAGGTAAATTACTTTTAATCATAATCTTCCTCCTTATTTAGTTTTTTATTATAAATTATATTTAAAATTATGTCTATATTAAAAAAGACTTTTTAACAAAATTAAGCTAATTAATAAACTCTTTTTAATACTTTTTTAAATTCATCTGGTAAATTTTTTTGTGCATCATTTTTCTGTTCTTCATTCATTCCATACATTGCCTCAGCAACAGATCCTACAATACAAGCATTAGTATCCGTATCCCCACCCATGCTTAATATAATTCTAATTGCACTTTCAAATGAGTCAGACATATAAATCGCATATAAACAATTATAAAGTGTTTCACTGCAAGTCCTATTAAAATTAGTAAAAGGAACGTACTCAATTTTAAGATTAAGTTTTTTATAAATTTGTTCTTTAGTATAACCACATCTAAAATAAAATATCATTAATGCAATAATTTCGGACGAATATATTGCTTCAAATGAATTATGTGAAGGTGTAGTCGCCAGTATAGCATTATTAACTACATCTCTTTCAGTATCAAACAAATATCCAACAGGAGAAATCCTCATCATCGCTCCATTACCAGTACTATTATTATTTTTGCCTCCTTTTGCCCACTTTAAAGTATTAGGCGAAAAAGCAGTTTTAAAATAAGGTTGGTAATCCGGACGGTAATTTTCATATTTCAAAATATATTCTTTCAATATTTTTTCATAATCTTCATTACTCGTTATTGCATCAATTAATGCAATAGTCTCAATAGTATCATCACTATAAAAAGAATTATCGGTAATTAATATACTTGGATCAATCCTCTTTACTTTTCTTGATTGTTCATATTCATAAATACTACCTGCTTTATCCCCATATATAGCGCCTAACATAATATCAACTCCTTGAAAAACACATAAACTATTATATCATAAAATCATTTGATTTATTAAATATAACAAGTTATACATAATTATTAAATTAATATAGATTTTTAATTTATAAGAAAAATTTTGCAATATAAAAATACATATGTAAAGTATGTATTTTTATACTAAAAACCACATGATTATTAAATACATTAACTATTTATTAAAACAAAGTTTCATAACTTAAATACAATTTAAAAGTATTTTATAAATTGTTAAATGTACATATATAAACTTTTTCAGTTTTCTGCTGTTGAACAAGTATTAGATAACTTAACAGTATATGGATTACTTGCTGTTCCATCACCACTATTATACTGAACACATGATTTAAGTGATATTACCGGGCGGACGCCGCTAGCTTTTTCGATGTACCAGTCGGCCAAGCCGCCCGTAGCAGTAAAGACTGCTACGCTGAACACGATCGCGTAGCCGTAGCGCCAACAATACGGGCTCATTGTCCACCAATGATCAGTATCTGTTTCTGCATTCTGGGCTATATAATAACTGGAATTATTTGTTGCCCATAATCCTCCTGCATACGCTACTTCATCAGCCGTTATTAATCCTATTGGATATGTTAGTTTCCCATTTCCTGTACTTGTACTTGCTGTAAATCTATCATTCTCATTACCGCATATGTATGTAGGAGATTTGCCATCCACTAACCTTGAATACGCTGCATAGTAGAATTGTGTATCCTCCCCTGTTGCTGTCCATGTTCCACTTCCTACTGTTCTATCATTACAATATATTGCTGTTTTACTTATGTACCCGTCAAATCCACTTAAATTATTTATGTACCACTTGTCTACTACACTTTTTATACTACTATTTGTATTTAGCCCATGTTGCTGACTTGTTGTGTACATATACCCTACATATGTACTATTATTATACCTCGAGTTATATGCTCGTCCTGTTTTTATAAATGCTGATGTGTCTTGTGCACTAGTTCCTGCATATATTAAACGTACACTATTGTCTTCGTTTATTCTTACTATCCTCCAGTAGTATCCTCCAAAACTAACATAATTGTTCGTTACGTTCCCTGCAAAATAATATGTGTCTTTATTATCTTGTCCACTTGCTTTATATATCGTGTTTCCATTATTACTTGTTTTAAATGCCGTGTTAAAATTGCTTCTTTCACTAACATTCGGATTATCTAATAATATCTTAGCATATAAACTTGTTCCTTCTTTTGCAAATACATATGGATCACTCGCTGTTCCACTTCCTTTTACCTTTACTTCACTTTTTACATATACTACCCCTCTTAATCCACTACTTGTGTTATATCCTACTTC
>CALVVO010000002.1 GCA_944363885.1 uncultured Bacilli bacterium
CCTTTCTACTATCATTTTATAGGTTTTATATTTTATTGTCAAGCGTAATTATTAGTTTCTTAGTTTTCTGCTGTTGAACAAGTATCAGATAACTCAACAGTATATGGATCACTCGCAGTTCCGTTCCCCCCAGAGTATAGCACACAAGACTTCAGAGAAACTACTGAGCGCACCCCGTAAGTGGTGTTGACGTTGTTGTAGTTCAAGCTGCCCGCAGCAGCGGAGCCTCCCACGCTGAACACGCCCGCGCTGTGGTTGCCGAGGTTGTTTTCCCAAGAAGACGGGCTCATCGTCCACCAATATGTCGCTCCAGTTTTCGCATTTTGGGCTATATAATAACTTGAGTTATTTGTTCCATTTTTTCCTCCGGCATATGCTACTTCATCTGCTGTTATTAATCCTATTGGATATGTTAGTTTCCCATTTCCCGTACTTGTACTTGCTGTAAATCTATCATTTACATTACCACATATGTATGTAGGGGACTTACCACTCGCTAACCTTGAATATGCTGCATAGTAGAATGTACTTCCTGTTGCACTCCATGTACCACTTCCAACTGTTCTATCATTACAATATATTGCCGTTTTACTTATGTATTCATCAAATCCACTTAAATTATTTATGTACCACTCATCTAATACTGTTTTTATACTACTATTTGTACTTGTGCCAAATTGCTCGTTTGCGGTGTACATATATCCTACATAAGCACTGTTATTATAACTTGAGTTATATGCTTGTCCTGTATTTATAAATGCTGATGTGTCTTCTGTACTTGTTCCTGCATATATGAGTCTTACACTATTATCTTCATTTATTCTCACTATTCTCCAATACTTATTTGCAAATTTTACATAGTTATTTGTTACCTGACCTGCAAAATAATAAGTATCTTTTCCATCTTGTCCACTTGCTTTATATATCGTGTCCCCATTATTACTTGTTGTAAATGCTACACTAAAGTCTGTCCTTGTTTCTACATTTGGATTATCTAATAATATTTGTTCATATAAATAGTAATCTGGAGTAGCTACGCATTCTCCACTTTTAGCTGAAACTTTTATATGTGCGCTAATAGCTGTCCCACTATTATTTTGTAATAATTCTGTTTGATCTTCAATATCGCTATAACTTAACCATACTCTAAATTCATATTGAACACTTTCTCCTACATTTAATTTCAATGCTTCTGCTAATTCAATTGTTCCTGTACTTACAACATTAGAAAAATCCTTTACTCCGGTAACACTTACATCATTTGTTACATCATATAACTCATATTTTACCCATTTACTTTTAAATTTATCTTGAATACTATCAATTGATAAATCAATACTATAACAAGCATCTATAGTACTTCTACCCTCATGTGAAATAGTAAAAGTATTTTTATATGCTTGCGTAGCACGATTATCATCATATATTGGCTTCCCAAATGAAACATTCATAACTTCTGCTTCATCATATTTTACATCTAACACCCCAGCTGAAACAATAATTGGTTTCCCAGTACCTTCTACCACTGTACTAAACCAAGAATAAGTTATTCCAACTACTCCACATATAAGTATTAAAACTCCAGTTACACTCATAATTATTAAACGTTTATTATTATTCATAACAAAAACTCCTTATTTTCTAAATTAATTATACAAATAAAAAATTAAAAGTTCAACAAAAAAATGATGCACAAAAAAAATAAATACGTTTTACACATATTTATCAATATCTTTAGGTACTTTATCATTCACAACCATATCAATTATTTTTTGTTCTTTCTCTTCACTGACTTCTTTCCCTGTCATTTCACTAATATCTTTAATAATACTTCTCAAAACCTTTTCATCTTTAAAGTTACCATCTTGTAGTTTTCTTGCAAACTCAAGTATTGCATCTTTACTAACATTAGTTTTCTTTTCTATTCTATCAAATAAATCATCTTTACTCATTCACATCACCTAAAATATTATATGAATAATTTTACTATAGGTGAATTGCTTACTCTTCTCCCTTGTTTTTAAAATAAAGCTTAATTGGAGTTCCCGTAAAATCAATATTCGCGCGTATTCTATTTTCCAAATATCTTTCATAAGAAAAATGTATTAATCCTTTATTATTAACTTCAATATCAAACCTAGGTGGTTTTACACCAGATTGATGTACAAAATATATTTTAAGTCTTTTCCCTTTATAACTAGGTGGCGGAGTTTCAATAAAAGCATTAAGAACAATATCATTAATTGTACTTGTCTTAACTTCTTTAATACTGTTATTATAACTTTCTAATACCTTAGGCATTAAAGTACTAAGCCTTTTTTTAGTAAGAGCGCTTAAAAATACAATTTCTGCATAAGGCATAAATTGAAAATTGTTTCTTATATCTTTTTTCCATTTATCGTAATCATTTTCTACTTTATCCCATTTATTTACAACAATAACTATACCTTTTCCAGCATCAATTGCATAACCAGCAATATGTTTATCATGTTCAATTATACCATCTTCTGCATTAATAACCAAAATACACACGTCGCTTCTATCAATAGCTTTCATACTTCTTAGTAAACTATACTTTTCAACACTTTCATATACTCTACCTTTTTTTCTAAGTCCAGCTGTATCTATCAAAATATACTCATTATTTTCATATTTAAAACTCGTATCAATACTATCCCTAGTAGTACCAGCAACATCACTTACTATAACCCTTTCTTCATTTAATAAAGCATTAACTAAACTACTTTTTCCCACATTTGGTCTACCAATTACACAAAACTTAGGTTTATCTTGAACTATATCTTCTTCACTTTCAACAAAGCCCTCAAAAACATTATCAAATAAATCAGAAATACCAATATTATGTTCAGCACTTATATTTACATAATTATCAAAACCCAATGAATAAAACTCATACATATTACTTTCTGCAAGCTTACTATCTATTTTATTAATTGCCACGACCACTTTTTTACCACTTTTATGTAAAAGCTCAGATATATACTCATCATTACTAGTTACACCTTCTTTTCCATCAACAACAAAAACAATCACATCACTTTCATCTATAGCAAGCATAACCTGATTAGTAATAACATTATTCCAGTTATCATCTTTAATATCAATCCCGCCAGTATCAATCAAATAAAAATTAAAATTATTGTGCACAGCATTACCATAAATTCTATCACGTGTAACACCAGGCATATCATCAATAATTGAAACTTTTTTCCCAATAATTCTATTAAAAAGAGTACTTTTACCCACATTTGGTCTACCCACTAAACATACTGTATACTTTTTCATATTTTTTCTCCCATCAAAATTATAGCAAAAATAGTACATAAAAAAAAGAGTTTTAAACTCTTATCCCGTCGTATTTTCAAAAGTTATATTATCATCAGTAATCATTTTTACAACCAAAATACCATCTATTTTATAAACGCCCATTATTCTCCACATAACTCCGCTATACCAAAGATAATTATTTGGATCACTTCCAACATATAGACACGGATTACTTTCAGTTATATTCTCACACTTCAAATCATCAATTACTTTTTCTACAAGTTCAGAACTACTTGAACTGCCAAGTTCACCATCCCAAATAGCAACTACAGTACTCATTTCCTTTTTAACAAGAATTTTAGTTTGATTTAAGCTTGTATTATCTACAGGATTTATTACACATCCATAACTATCTGAACAATTTTTATCATTACTATCCACATCATTTTCAATATAATCAGCTTCCACTAGTTCTCCTACAGTTATAACAAATTCATCAGGATTAAAAAGTTGAGGGTTATCTTGCCCATATAATTCAGCAGCGACTAAAATAGTATCTTTTTTACTTTCCAAAAGTCTTTGATTAATTCTATTTCTAATTGCGATAATACTGGGAATTGCAATTACAATCAATATGCTTATTAACACAATAACGACTATTACTTCCGCTAAGGTAAAACCTTTTTTAATTTTCATCAAATCTAGACCCTCCTATGATATTTAATTATAATATAAAATACAAAACTATTCAATATTTTTAAAACCCTAATTATCTAAATTAGCACAATTACTACTTAAACTAACTAAATAAGGATTATTCTTAGTCCCATCTCCATAAAGAGACAAAACACATGATTTTAATGAAATTACAGGTCTAATACTATAATCAAATATCAAGCCTGGTATTTCTATCTTACCTGCATTCTCCTCATCTCCACTACTAATCATATATACAAAGGCATCGGTCCCCATATAAATAAATGGAGTCATTGTATACCAAACTCTATAATCATCATCTCCGTTTTTTGCATTTTGTGATAAGTAAAAGCTGGTATTAGCCTGAGACTGCATACTTATCCCAGCAAAATAAGCTTCGTCTGCCGACAAAAGTGCTATAGGATAACGAAGTTTCCCGTTTCCTGTACTTGTACTTGCTGTAAATCTATCATTTACATTATTACAAACAAATGTAGGAACTTCTCTTTCCGCTGCAGCATAATAGAAAACATATCTTGTATCAGCCCATATCCCATTAGTAGTTCTATCATTACAATATACTGCTGTTTTACTTATATAATCTGTATAATTATCCAAATAAATTTCATACCAATTATCTATCAAACTCTTCGCATTACTATTCAAACTCGTACCAAATTGAGCACCACGAGTATACATATAACCTACATCCGAAGAATAAGCACTACTACTATTATAAGGCCCAGAATCAATGAAAGCATTGGTATCATCAGCAAAAACACCTGCATAAATTAAACGCACACTATTGTCTTCATTTATTCTTACTATTCTCCAGTAAAATCCACCAAAGACGACATAATTATTTGTTACATTTCCTGCAAAATAATATGTATTTTTATTATCTTGCCCACTTGCTTTATATATTGTATTCCCATTATTACTAAGAGTAAAAGCAGAATCAAAATCAGTTCTTGTACTTACATTAGGATTATTAGCAAGTATTTCCTGATACAAAGGCTTTAATTGCCTAAATTTTACTACACAAGTAGTATTTTCCGTAACATTATTTACTGTTAAATAATTATTTTTTACATCATATACGCCTGAACATCCACTAACACTTTCATATCCATATCCACTATTAACATCAAATTTAAAGGTATAACTATCACCATTATTTAATGTCACAGAACTAGGCGAAATAACTGAGGCCATATTTAAATCATTTACAGAAACACTTAGTCTCACTTTATTTAAAGAGACAATATCATTCTCCACATTTGCACACTCTTCACTTAAAGTAACAGTATAAGGGTTATTTGAACTTCCATCACCACTATTATATTGCACACAAGCTTTAAGTGAAATAACTGGTCTTATAGAACCACTTTGACTATATTGGCTATCACTTAAACTATCATAATCCGTTACATATGCACTACGCAAATACCCTGGAGAATATGATCCAGCAACAATATAAACACTTGAAATGCCATTTGAATGTACAGCATAAGGTGTCATTGTCCACCACCAAGCTGTGCCAGTAATGCTCGATCCAACTGAATTATAATAAAACCAATTAGCAGACAAGTTTGTCCACGCATTTCCCCCAGCAAAAGCCACTTCATCTGCTGTCATCAAACCAATTGGATAAGTCAGTTGACCATTTCCTCCTTCAGCCGTACTTACACTAAACTTATCAGCAACATCAGCATCACTATACAAAAAGCCATCATAATTATTACCACACTTATAAGAAGGATATTTATTTATATTTAACCTATACATAGGAGCAAAATAATATTCATTAACATATTGTGAATAATTAGCCCTATCATTACAGTATATTGCTGTTTTACTTATATAATCGTCAAATGAATTGCCCTTGTTATCCTTTTCTATATATAATCCATTTTTATACCAATTGTCTATTTTAACTTTTATATCTGAATCATAAGTGTTTTTTCTTAAGTTATCTAATCCACCAGAGATTCCATACATATAACCAACAAATTTAGCATCATTACCTTCTTCATTAAAAGAAGACAAATCAATATACGCATTATTAGTATCTGGAGAAATGCCTGAATATAATAGTCTTATACCTCCATCTTCATTAGTTCTAATAATTCTCCAATATAATTCATTTCCTTCTGAGTCTTTTCCAAACTTAACCCAGTTATTTAATGCATTCCCAGCGAAATAATAAACTTCACCACCATCTTCTGTCCAAGCACCATCGACTACAAATATTTTACCTGTATTTTCCTCAGTATAAGCCTTATTAAAATCTGTCCTTACTTCAACATCCTCATTATCAATTAATATTTTATCATAAAAAGTTAAACCACCTTCTACAAAATCCACTATACAATTTGTCTTATTTACAACATTTTTTAACTCTAATCTCCATTTTTCATTATTCCAACTGCCAACTACCCCGTTAGAACAAGTTACATTTTTGCCTAAATATCCACTGTTTTTTAAAGGAAAAGAAGAATTTTGTATTATTCCATCCAACTTCCAAGCCACAACATTAATATCTCCTTTTGGCACAAAAATAAACGGATCATCAAAACTACCATTACCAGTAACTCTTACATCATTTTGTACATAGACGACACCTCTTAATCCACTTTTAGTATCAAAACTTACATTTTCTATCTCATCATTTTTTATATTGCTTACCAAATTATTTTGCTCAGTCATACTAAAAAACGAAATTGTACTTCCAAGATAAGATTCTCTTCCTCCAATTTTCTGATACTCATCTACATTTATTAATCCAATATCATTATACTTACTACTAATTTGGCAATTCAAATTATTCCCTGTACATAAAAACATATTAGTTTGATACAAATAATCTTCTTTTTCATCAAGAACACTATAAAAATTGTTTAAATTATTTTGTGCATCTGTATAGGTACTTAACGTTGAAAGGCTAGCAACAATTTTATGCTCAGATTCAGTGTATAAATCAGCATTGCAAACCAATAATAAACAATAAAAACAAAATGGAAAAATTATTAATCCAAACAAGCACTTATTAACTAACCTATTTTTCATTATATACTCATTTTTTTTAAACATACACATCTATCCTTATTTAAACAACAACTTTATTTATAATTAAATATTACTTAATTATCACTCGTTTTACACTCACTATTTAATTTAACCACATATGGATTACTTGCAGTTCCATTACCAGAATCCCATTCAATACATCCTTTTAAAGAAATTACTGGCCTTATTGCATGTTGAAAACCTATACTACGAGTATCATAACTTCCAGCATTACTTGAATCACTAGCGCCAATACCAAACATAAATGCATCCGTGCCATCCCAACCAGCCGGAGTCATTGTCCACCACCAAGTTGAACCAGATTTTGCATTTTCATAAATATAATAATTATTATTTACTCCGAATATACCACCGGCATATGCTACTTCATCTGCTGTTATTAAACCAATAGGATAAGATAATACACCATTACCAGTGCTTTTACTAACAGTAAACTTATCATTAACATTTTCACACACATAAGTAGGCCTAATGTCACCTTCCAATCTTGAGGCTGCTGAATAAGTAAAGAACACTTTGCCTGTTGCTGTCCAAGATCCACTTTCCATACTTCTATCACTACAATAAACAGCAGTTTTACTTATATAATTATCAAAAGAACTTAAATTCGTTTTATACCAAGAATCAAGCGTAACCTTTGCCAAACTATTTATACTCATACCATATTGTTGATTTAAAGTATACATATATCCCACATAAGATGAATTATCAAAATCTGAACTATAATAAATTCCGCTGTTTATGAATGCCGCAGTGTCATTTGTACGCTTTCCTGCATATATGAGTCTTACGCTATTATCTTCATTTATACGAACTATTCTCCAGTAATATCCTGCAAAACTAACATAATTATTTGTTACACTACCTGCAAAATAGTATGTTTCTTTATCATCTTCTCCACTTGCTTTATATATCGTGTTTCCATTATTACTTGTTGTAAACGCCACGCTAAAATCACTTCTTGTTTTAACATTTGGGTTATCACTTAAAATTTGATGGCATAAACTTCCCTCTTTACATATAGGCATAAAGTTTACCACACATTCTGTATTTTTATCAACATTCGCAAGTGTTAAGCTGTTATTTTCTACATCATATACCCCATCACAATTGCTTACGCCAATAAACTTGTACCCACCATTGACATTGAAGTTAAAAGTATAATTTGAACCATTTTCTATTGTAACATTACTAGGTGAAACCACCGTTGCCATTTTTACATCATTTGTTGTAGCACTAACTCTAACAGGAGCTTTAGGTATTTCGTTTTCAACTGTCTTACATTCTTCTGAAATTGCAACTTTATAAGGATTACTTGCTGTTCCATCTCCACTATTAAACAAAACACAAGCTTTAAGCGAAATAACTGGTCTAACTGCTCTTGAATTATCTACTTGAGATACAGCTAATCTACCTGTATTTGTACTACCTCCAACATAATACGTACGAGCTGAGCTGCTTGCCCATCTAGCTGGAGACATAGTCCACCATGTAGTAGCATTAGATTTAGCGTTATCAGCCAGATAAAAATTATTATTATTTACAGCAACTAATCCACCAGAATAGCTTACTTCATCTACTGTTATTAACCCTACAGGATATTTCAATAATCCATTTCCTACATTGACACTGGCTGTAAATCTATCATTAACATTTTCACAAAGAAAAGAAGGATTTTTATTTGCTTGAACCCTCGTATACGGAGCATAATTAAAATTAGTTGCCCCCGTTGAAGCCCAAGATCCAGTTTCTAAATGTCTATCACTACAATAAATAGCTGTTTTGCTTATATACTCATCATAATTATTTAAATTACTGCTATACCAATTATCTATTGCTGTTTTTACACTACTATTTGTACTTACCCCATATTGTTCATTTAACGTATACATATATCCTACATACGCACTGTTATTAGCACTTGTATTATATGCCTGGCTCGTATTTATAAATGCGGATGTATCTCCTGTACTTACCCCTGCATATATTAAACGTACACTATTATCTTCATTTATACGCACTATCCTCCAGTAGTATCCTCCAAACTCTACATAATTGTTCGTTACGTTCCCTGCAAAATAATATGTGTCTTTTCCGTCTTGCCCGCTTGCTTTATATATTGTGTTCCCATTATTACTCGTCGTAAATATCGTACTAAAATCTGTTCTTTCCACTATGTTTGGATTATCTGAAAGTATTTGTTCATAAAGAAATATTTCATCTACAAAATTAACTGTACATCTCGTAGTCTTAGAAATATTTTCTATAATAGCTCCCCATGACTCATAATCCCAATATGCACTTGCATTATTTGTACAAATAATACTTTCTACCATAAAACCCTCTCCTTTTCTAGGAAAAGAGTCAAACCTATCAACACCATTTAAAGTCCAAGCAAGCACATTTGTATTACTTGCTATAGAATTATTATAACTAATTTTTATATATCCATCTAAATCCTCCGAAAAGTTAAAATTATTATATAACAAACTTCCGTTAACCTTAAAACTGACTATTAAATCTTCATTACCTGTATTTTTTATTACTAATTTAATAGTTTTAAAATCTTCATTACTCTCACCCTTACCAATTATGCCAAAAGGTTTATTTTCTTTATCGATATAGTATACTTCACCTTGCCCACATTTTATTTTGTATAATAACAAAAACTGACTGTCAAAGTTATTTAAGTTAAAAACATTAATATTTATAATTTCAAAATTACCTGCACTTACTACAATTTCTCTATTATTAACCAAATTCACATCATTATCTTCAATATAATATGAAAACAATATTTCACCATTAAATATATTATCTAATTTATACCTTTCAGTATAAATAAAAAAAATTGCATACGAAAAACTTAATATAGTTGACATGAATATTAATAAAGTAATAATATATTTATTTAATCTCATCACAAACCACCTATATTCTAATTAAAATTATACTTAGAGACACTACAATTGTCAAACGATAATAAGATTTAAAAACAAAATCATGCTAAAAAAATGCTTAAAAACTAAGCATAAATATTAACCCCATCATAATAATATATTAAATTAATTTCTAATTAATTGTGCAAAAATAAATCATTAGTTAAATTAAGTTACTTTATAAAAAACTAACTATTAGATTCATTTTTAACATATTTTTCTATAATATTTTGTATAGATTCTCTTCCAACTTTAGTCACACTACTAAAATTAATTATCTCATCGCCTAAAGCTATATCTAAAGTATCATTAATCATCCTATTTTGTTTTTCTTTCAAACTTTTTTTCACTTTATCATATTTTGTACAAACTATTGTAACAGGCAAATTATAATATTTTAAAAAGTCATACATCATTAAATCACTATCAGTTGGTTTATGTCGATAATCGATTAATAAAAACACATGTTTCAAGTTTTTCCTTTTTTTTACGTATTCTTCAACCATTAGTCCAAATTTTTCTTGTTTTTTATTACTTACCTGAGCATAACCATATCCTGGAACATCGACTAAATAACAAATATTATCTATTAAATAAAAATTCAAAGTTTGAGTTTTTCCCGGTTTACTACTAGTTCTAGCATAATTTTTCCTATTTACAAGAGTATTTATAAAACTGCTTTTCCCGACATTACTTCTACCTAAAATTAAAAATTCGGGTTTATCATCCGTTGGGTATTGACTTATTCTAATAGCAATCTGTGCCAAATCTATATCTTGAAAATTCACATTATCACCCTCTTATTAATAAATTATACTAAAAAATCAGTAAATTAACAATTGAAAATTATTGACATAATAAAATATATATATTAAAATATGAGCTTAAAAAGGAGATGAAAAAAATGAAAGAGCGTTTTATCTTAGACAAAATCAGAAAACTTTATGAATATTATCCTCCTACCATACACGCAACAAAAAGTCAAAGACATATAATTGCGCAAGAATTAGATTCACTATCTAACGAATATAATATCACTGAAAATTATATTGATTCAATCGCTAGCTATTACATTAGAAATCCGCATACCATAGGAAGCGTTACAACTACTATAAATTATTTTTGGCACATCTTAAAATCATACGGAATAGACAAAGAAGATTTTTTTGAATGGATAAGGAATAATTTCCCAGTAATTTTTTCCAAACAAAGCGCAATAGAAAGAAAAATTGTTGTTCTTAATTCACAAGGTATTCTTGAAAACGCATTATTTGAAAATACTCGAGTTTTGCAAGATTTATCAGAGCTATCATATCAAGATTTATATTCTGTCAGCCGATTTTTAAAAAGCAAAGGAGAAAGTTTAGATTTAAAAACATTACAAAGCACAACATATACTTCTTTAACACTGGCAGATTTAAGAAAGCAATATCCATTAGATAAGAACAGATATTTATTATACAAAGCTGCATTAGAAGTAAAACTATCACGGATGGAAAAAGAATCTGGAGTTCAATTTACAAAACATATTTAATTTAAAAACTTATTTATTATTTATAAAAAATATTTAAACGCAGAAGCATAAAAAAATGCTTTTTTTATTTGTCAAAAAAGCAAAAATAATATTAATCTAAACGAAATTATAAATAAAAATCTATTTATTTATAAACAATTTACAAGCTTCATCAAGTTCTTCAATAAGTTTATCTAAAACAGCCCTATCCGTAGTTCTAACTCCACTAGCATATTTGTGTCCGCCACCATTATATTTAGAAGCTATTTCATTAATAATTGGTCCTCGACTTCTAATATTAACTTTATACAAATCTTTTTTCTCATCTTTTGTAATAAAAAGCCAAACCAAAATTTCATTTATATTATTTAAATCGTTAATCATGTTAGATGCACTTGCAGCATCAGCATTAAAACTTTTTATAATATCATTTTCAAGTTCAATATAAGCAAAACCATTTTTAGTTACTTTTATATTAGACTGAATATAACCTAATAACCTAACTTCGCTAATAGGTTTCATATACATTTTCTTATAAAGTTCTTGAATATCAAGTTTATACTTTCTTATAATTAAACTAACTAAATCAAAAGTAAACGGATTAGTATATTCAAACAAAAATCTATTAGAATCACTAACAATTCCCATAAACAAATCTTCTGCCACAAATTTATTACATCTAAGCCTAGTATTAATAATCATTTCAAGAACAATTTGACACGTACTAGTATTTTTATCATCAATATATTCAAATTTCCCATATTTTTCAACAAATGGATGGTGATCAATTTTAATTACATTTTTAAATTTTTTTACATCAAGTCCATCAATTCTAGCAACGTCAGGCACATCAAGAGTTATAACCAAATCATTATCAAAATCAAAAGAGTTAGCCTTATCAAGTAAGCCCAAATACTTAAATCTGGCTGCATTCGTGCCTATTGCATAAACATTTTTACTCGGGAAAGTCAATTTGATAGACTCTCTCAAAGCAATTTGACTTGCAACAGCATCAGGATCAGGTCCAATATGTCTAACTAAATAAATTGTTTTACTCCTTTTAATTTCATTATATATTTTTTTAAATAACTCTTTTTTCATCTTACTCCTTGACTAAATCAAAAGTATCTCTTGCTATCATGACCTCTTCATCAGTTGGAACAACAAACACTTTTATTTTTGAATTACTTGTACTTATTTCACCAAATTTACCGAACATTTCTTCATTTAAATCTTTATCTATCTCTACTCCGATAGCCTTTAATTTATCACAAACAAGACCTCTTACTATTGGACTATTTTCACCTACTCCAGCAGTAAATACTATATACTCCGCACCATCTAGTAAAGTATTATACATAGAAATATAATTAACAATTTTTTTAGAATACATATCAAGCCCTAACGCACATCTTTGATTTCCCTTTAAGTATTCATCCTCAACATCACGTAAATCACTACTGACACCAGTAATAGCAAGTAATCCACTTTCTTTATTAAATTTATCTACCAATAAAGACGCACTTATTCCCAACTTATCACACAAATAAGGAACAACAGAAACATCTATATCTCCACATCTAGTACCCATCATAAGCCCAGCTAAAGGTGTAAATCCCATAGAAGTATCTTTGCATTTTCCATCTTCTATTGCGCACACGCTAGCTCCATTACCAATATGACAACTAATAATTTTAGCATCTTTTTTCAAATAACCATTCATAAACTCACTAATAAATCTATGGCTAGTACCATGAAATCCATACTTTCTTACACCGTATTTTTCTGCCCATTCTACAGGTAAAGGATATAAATACTCGCTCTCTTTCATAGTTTGATGAAAAGCAGTATCAAAAACAACGACCTGTTTAACATCTTTTAAAACCTCTTTAAAACTTTCTATACCGATTAGATGAGCCTTATTATGCAAAGGTGCCAAAGGAATAAGTTCTTCAATATCTTTGCATACTTTATCAGTAACAAGCACACTTCTGTCAAATCTATCAGCACCCTGTACAATTCTATGGCCTATACCTTCAATTTCATCATAATTCTTAATAATCCTCATATTAATTAGCTCACTCATAAGAACATTTACTGCATCTTTATGAGTATTTAGCACACATTCCTTTTTAATTTTTTCTCCATTATATTTAATAGTGTAAATAGAACTATCAAGACCAATTTTCTCAAAAGCACCACTTACAATAACTTTTTCTTCTGGCATTTCAAACAATGTAAACTTTAAAGATGAACTACCAGCATTAACGCTTAATATTTTCATGTAATCATTCCCTTCAAATTGAATTATAACAAAAAAAGAAAAATAAGTAAATCAGTTATATCCGCGTAGTTTTAAGGTTTACTATTTATTTAGAAAAAAACTAATATTTATAAACTTAATAAATTATATATATTACAAATTAAAGATGACAAAAATACTGTTTTCTAATTTTAATATTTTCCCCAATAAAAAAAGAGCAAATTCATCTATATCTATCAGTTTTAAAAAATTTACTCTCTTTTTCATTTTCATACTTTTGTTCAGACAAATAACTTCTCACCTTACTAAGTGTAGCATTATTTTTATTCATATTAACACCTAGTAATATTTTATGTAGTTACCTTATAAATATTCATTATGTCTTTCTTTAGTTGGAACTTCAATATTTATAATATCTTCAAAAATTTGATCTAATAAAGCAAAATCAAATTTTTCCTCTTCAGAATGGATTACATCAAGTTTTGGATTGATTACAGGATGTTTAGGAACAAAGACAGTGCAACAATCTTCATATGGCAAAATACTTATATTATAAGTCCCAATTTTTTTAGCAACATCAATTATTTCTAATTTATCATAGGTTGCAAGTGGTCTAATAATAGGATAGTTTGTAACATCATTAACCGCCTTAATACTTGTCAATGTTTGACTAGCAACTTGGCCAATATTTTCTCCATTGATTATTGCATTTGCCCCTATCTTTTCAGCTATCTTTTCAGCTATCCTATACATCATACGTCTCATAAATGTAATCAAATATTCACCTTTCATATTTTTATAAATATATTCCTGTATTTTAGTAAAATTAACTACATAAATATGCCCAATATTACCATAATTACATAGCGTATTTGCAAGAGATATAACCTTGTTTCTAGCTTCTAAACTAGTATGAGGTATACTTTCAAAATAAACAAAATCCAAACTAACTCCTCTTTTAATTGACAAATAGCCAGCAACCACACTATCAATACCACCACTTAACATAAGGAGAGCTTTACCCATAGTTCCAACTGGATACCCATTCATGCCCGCATATCTCTCATAATAAAGGTAAACAGCTTCCTTTCTTATCTCAACATTTAACAAAATATCAGGATTATGAACATCAACAGTAATATTATTTATATTTTTTAAAATTGAAGCACCAACAGTTCTACTAACATCATTACTCTTAATTTTGTAAGACTTATCACTCCTATTTGTTTCAACTTTAAATGTATTAAAACTAACATTTTTAAGAACATCAACAGCTGAAGTACAAATACTATCAATATTACTATCGTTTAATTTATAAGCGATGACAATTTCATGAATACCAAAAACATTTTTTAATCTATTTAAGGCCTCATAAACATCATCAGTATGAATAAACATTCTATAATAATCTTTTTCAATTTTATAATTTAACCCTAACAACTTATTTTCAATTGATTTAACTAAAAAACAAATAAAATAATTTCTATTATCTCCTTTAGTAGTAAGCTCTCCGTACTTTATTAATAAAAGTTTTTCCATAAAATCTCCCTATTTTTTAAACAAAAGCTCATCATAAACTTTATAAAAAATTCTAATAAACTCATTAATTTCTAGTTTAGTCGTAAAATGACTCAAACTAATCCTAATACTAGTAGTATTTATTGTTTTATCATCGGTAACCGATTTTAATACAGTACTACTTTCCAAACTAGAGCACGCACTATTAGTAGAAATATAAATTTCATATTTTTCAAGTGCCCTAACAAAAGTTTCACTTCTAATACTTTTTAAACTCAAATTAACTATATGTGGAACACACAAATTATTAGAATTAATATGAATTTTATCATCATTAAGCCCATTAATTAATAACTCGTTTAATTGTGCAACCTTTTTAATATTACTATCTAAGTTTTCATTCATAATTCTCATAGCTTTAGCCAAACTAACAATTAACGGTAGTGGCGGTGTCCCACCTCTAAATTTAGCATTTTCAGTTAAACCCCAAATTAAAGGCTCAATTATAACCTTTTTAGACTTATACAAAATTCCTATTCCCTTAGGCGCATAAACTTTATGCCCAGAAAAACTTGCGAGATCAACATCATACAAATTAACTTTAGTTTTTCCTAAAGCCTGTGTCATATCAGAATGAAAAATTACATTACTATTTTTTTTATTTATAATTTGTCTAATAGTTTTTAAAGGACTCTTATATCCGACTTCACTATTAACTGCACAAATCGAAACCAAAATAGTATCATCTCTAATTAAAGATTCCAAATGCTTTAAATCAATTTGACCGTTAGGCATAAGTTTAGCATAACTTACTTCAAAACCACACATTTCTAAATATTTTAGTGTTTCTAAAACACTTTTATGCTCAAGTGGACTACTTACAATATGTTTCCCTTTTTTACAATGTTTAAAAGCCACACCTTTTAAAGCAGTACTATTACTTTCACTAGCCCCACTAGTATAAACTATTTCATTAATATCACAATTCAATATTTCACTAATCTGTTTAGTAGCTTTCAACAACAATTCCTTACTTCTTACACCCAAACTATGAATACTATTAGCATTACCTATAAAATCTTTAGTAACGTGCACATAACTATCAAGTACTTCATCAATAACTGGCGTAGTAGCTGAATAATCTAAATAAATCATAATTAAACCTCCTGAATAACTGTCAAAATAACAGGTTTACTTTCAGTCTTTTTATAAAGCATAGAGCCGACGTTTTCTCTTATTTCATTTCTTATTTTAGTGTAGTCAGCATACTTTTCATTAGTATTATTTTTAATTATCTCTTCGCTTTTATCTTTTATTTCTGCTATTAAATCCATATTATCTTTAACATATATGAAACCTCTAGTAAGAACTTCCGGCCCAACAAGAATTTTCTTAGTTTTTTTATCCATAGTAGCGCTTATAAGAACAACACCATTATTTCCTAACATTTCTCTATCTTTAAGTACCAATTCACCCACATCATTAATACTCTTACCATCAATTAATATATCATTTACATCAATATGCTCAAAATCATCAATTAAATTCCCGTCTACTAAATGAATAACATCGCCATTTTCTTTGAGCAAAATATTTTCTTTTTTCATACCAACATTAAAAGCTAAATTACCATTTTCGACTTGATAACGATACTCACCCTTAATAGGTATATAGTATTTAGGATTAAAAAGTTTGATAATAAGCATAATATCTTCGCTTGAAGCATGCAAACGCACACTATTCTCTCTAGGAACAGACTCTATATTTGCTCCAATAATAGCAATATCATTTTTAAGTTTTACCTCGGTGAGTTCATAAGCGTCATAACTTGGTTCAGCGAAAACAACAGTGTCAGTTTCTTTCAAATTAACGTATTTATCATATCCACTAACCATCCTATTAAGATTATAAAAAGGCATTTCCCTATCATTACTTACCAAAACTATAGAATTTTCATCTTTCAAATTAGTTAAATCACCAATTAAATCAGAAGAAACATTTAAATACCCCTCCTTAATTGCCATATTAATAATAAGTTGTAGTTTTTTACCCATAACTACCACTTTACGTTTCTTACCTTTTAATGCATCAAATATTTCTTCTATAGTATGCAAATGCAAGCTTAAAAGAGAAAAAATAATTCTCCCTTGATTTTTATCAATAACACTTCTAAAAAACTTATCAAGTTTATGTCTAGGGCTAGTAAAACCTTTTTTTTCAGCAAAAACACTTTCACACATAAGGGCAAGAACACCTTGTTTACCAATATAAGCAAGTTTTCCTAAATCCATGTCATAATAACCATTCATAGTAGGATCTATTACAAAATCAGCCATATAGATAATTGCCCCATCCTTTGTATTAATAGCATAACCAACACTTTCAGGTGCTGAGTGAGTTACACTAAAAGGAAACACACTAAAATTACCAAAAGAAATCTTTTTGTATGGTTTAATGATACTTAAATTTTTAATAAAAACATTTTCTTCTTTACATTCTATATCAATAATTTTACTAGTATAATTTGTAGCGTACACCTTTATATCTGGAATTGTTTTAATAAGTTCAGTTAAAGCACCCATATTTTCATAATGAGCATGACTTATAAAAACACCAACTATTTTTTCTTTATTTTGAACTAAATATGTAAAATCCGGAATTATGTAATCAACACCATACATATTATCACTAGCATATTTAATACCAACATCAAATATGAGAATACTACCATCAATACTAACAGTATAGATATTCTTTCCATTTTCGTTTAGGCCACCTAAACTCATTATTTTTATATTACTCATAATTCATCTCCTTAAAAAGTTAACGTGCTAGACAATTATATCATAAAACTAGTAAAAAGGAAAATATTTTAATTTTTCTTGCTATTTAAAGACTTAAATACAATAAAAAATGTAAAACCACTAAAATAATTAAAGTATTTAATTAAATAAAAAAGCATTAGAAAAAATTATTTAAAAAATGTTTAAGTAATATTAAAGATAATAATTGAGAGTTTTCTAAACCAGAAGAAATAGAATTCATTATAACAAGCAAAAAATTAATAAATATATTTAATTCGGAACTCTACTAGATGAAATTAAACTAACACGAATTTATAAGATATATGGTTTCCAAAAGAATAACACTTGATATTCTAACAAAAAACATTACCGATATGACAAATAATATCAATAACATTCAACGTAAAAGTTTAAATTATCAAAAACCACATGAGCTTTTATTAAAACAATATGGTGTAAATATTTCCAAAAAATTTTACTAAAAAATCATAAAAGCATTGCATTTTAATATTTAACTAACTACTTTTTAAAAAATAAAAGCAAGTTCAATTTGAACTGCTTTAAAAAGAATCTATATTAATTTTAACATTTTTTATACCACTTAAATATGCTTTAGTTTGAATCAATGTTTTAATAGAATTAGCTACTTTTCCGCCCTTACCAATTACAGATGGCATATCACTTTCATTAACCAAAACTTCAATAATTAATCCTTCTTCAGTATCAAAATCTTTAACTTTTATCATATCAGGATCGCTTACTAAATTTTTAACTAAATATTCAGTATATTCTATCAAAGACATTTATTTTTTCTTATTATTATGAAACTTTTCCATAATTCCAACTTGACTAAAAATACTTCTAACAGTATCAGTTGGCATAGCTCCCATATTTAACCATTTAATAGCTACTTCTTCATTAATATTATACTTATTAGATTCTTCTAATGGATGATATGTTCCAATTAGTTCAATAAAACTACCATCTCTCTTATCTCTAGAATCAGCTGCTACAATACGATAACTTGGTTTTTTCCTTGATCCAGTTCTTTTTAATCTTAATTTTACCATAATAATCTCCTTTCACACTAAAAGTATATTACAACATTTCAACATAGATGTCAACGTTTTTTGGTTGACATTACAATAAAAAAGAAATCAATATATATTACTATTGATTTCCTATAACTACATTTTTTTTACTGACGTTTCATCATCAACATGTACATTATTCTTTTTTTCTTCAATTCTATTATAAAGCAATTGTAAATCTTCAATCTTAATATCACCACTAATCAATTGTTCTTTCCAAGAAAATTCAGGAAGATGTAACATTTGTTTAATTAATCTAGAACCATTTGGCAAAACTGGATTAATCATATTCGAAATATTTGCCATCATATAAGTACAAGTATAAGTTGTATTATTAAAATCATCAATATTTTCCTTAACTTGAATCCAAGGTTGTTTACTATCATAATACTTATTTGCCATACTGATATACTCAATCATCTGTCCAACAGCATTTTTAATTTCGCCCTTTTCAAAATATTCACCAATCAACTGATACGTTTTTTGAGTTAACTCTTTAACAGACTCATCAATTATACCTTCTTTAATATTACCATCAAATTTTTTTGCAATAAATGACAAATTCCTATTAACAAAATTACCAAGCATTCCAACTAAAAATTTATTATGAGTTTGAACAATATCATCAATCGAACAATTAACATCATTTGTTTCTGGACCTTTAAAAGCAAAGTAAAATCTTACTGTATCACTACCAAACATTTCAAGTAATTCATTTGCAGTAATCAAATTACCTTTAGACTTACTCATCTTCTCATTATTTAAGTTGACATAAGCCGAAGAAACAATATAATCTGGCAATCTATAATTGTTCTTCAATGAAGCTAGGATAGCAGGATAAATTGTCGTATGAAAAGGAATATTATCTTTTCCATGAACATAATAAGTTTTTAAATTTTCATTGTCATCTGACATAAACTTATCAAAATCAATTCCCCTTTTTTCTGCTACCTCTTTGCCCACAGACAAATAACCTAAAACGGCTTCAAACCAAACATAAATTCTCTTATCTTCATAACCGGGAACAGGAACAGGAACACCCCAGTCCAACTGACGAGTTGCAGCACGATCTACAAGACCCATATCTATATATTTTTGAGCTTCACCCAAAGCATTTTTTCTCCAAGTAAACTTATTTTTATTAATCAAATCTTGCAAAACACCTTCAAATTTTGGCAATGTAAAATATAAATGTTTATTAGGTCTAGAAGTAGTTAATTGTCCACATTTAATACAATGTTTATCCAAAACTTCAGAACTATTTAAAGAATGATTACATTGTTCACACTGATCTCCAGTACTTTTTCCTCCACAATACGGACAAGTTCCTGAAATTTCTCTATCTGCTAAAAACTTTTGACAAGTTTCACAATAATCTTCCATTTCTTCTTTTTCATAAATATAACCGTTATCCATCATTCTTTTAAATTGTTCCATTACATATGCCTTATGATGTTCACTCATAGTTGTTGAATATTCATCATATTCAAACCCCAAATTATCAAATGTTTTTTTAAATTCATTATGATAATGAGTTGCAATCTCACTAGGAGAAACGCCTTCTTTTCTAGCTCTTTCCGTAATCGGTGTTCCATGACAATCAGAACCGGAAACATAAATGACATTATCCCCTTTTCCTCTAAAATATTTTGCTAAAATATCCCCAGGTAACAAAGCAGCCAAATGACCTACATGTAAATAATAATTTGCATAAGGCCATGCTCCTCCTATAAAAATATCTCTTTTAGCCATAAAAGCCTCCTCACTTATTCACAATATTATACCAATTTCCTTATATTAATGCAATAATTCAATCAAAATACATACAAATTCAGTAAAATTTAACTCAATATTACCTAACAATAAATCTATTAATAGCTTTTGTTTTTATTAATCCTTTTTGAGCTTCTTCTAAAGTTACATAATTTGCTATTACTTCAAGCAATTTATTATAGATTGCCTTTTCATATCTACTATCACTTTTAATGATTTCTAATATTTTTTGTTTTTGTTTAGGTGTTAAATAACCCCACACCATTACTTCAGCATTTTTTGCAATATATTCAAACGATTCTTCAATTGGTTCACCGCCCAAAACCAAAGCATCATTTTTTTCATCTGCATTTAACCAAAATAGATTTACATTTTCATCGCTTGTTTCTCTTCTTTGCCTTTCAATTTGAGCATCATAAAATTCAACTGCTTCATAAATTTTACGAGCTGAATTTCCACCAATACCACGAAGTTTTGTCACAGAATTATTGCCTTTTGAATCAACATGAGAAAGCATGTGTTTTATTGAAGCAATATCATAATCTTCCAATTTCCTACTAAGCGCGTTACAACCAGGCACTAATGGATTAAACACTAATAATTTATCTCCCGTAATTTCCACATCAGTTCTACTTGGAAAATAATCTTCAAAATTCCCAAATTCAAATATCTTAAAATCTTTATCTTTAGAATTTAATTTATCTAACCTTATTTTCACACCTTGCAACCAGTTCAAAAGATACTCACTACGAACTTCATGTTGTTCCAAAACTTGCTTTAATTTTCCAAAATCCTTTATATTATACTTTTTAATAATTTTATAGGCTTCATCGCAGACTTATTACCATAATGCATTTGCCAATATAAATCTTCTAAAAATTCATTTATCGAAATCTGTTCTAACCTTACCGTATTTTTCCCCCTTAAATCTTCTTTAATTATACCATAATTATCGTTAATTTACAAATTACAAAGATTATTTCATAGTTATCTAAACCTTTTTCATAACAAAATTATTTATTAAATTTGCAAGAACTATCATATCTCGCTTTCTTCCAACACTAACTCTAAACCAATTTGAACCTAAATCAGGATAAAATTTAGAAACATTAGCCACTTTAACATTATTATTTAACAAAAACAATTCTAAATCATCTGTAAGAACACAATCTTTAAATTTAACAAGCACAAAAGAACCATTATTTTTAACTATTTTTTCAACACAATCCTTATTAAGTTTATTTATAAACAACTCAAAATTATTACAAAACTTATTCCTATCAATTTCAAAAAATGACTTTCCCAAATCATCTAGAATACTATTAGTCATTATATTTGATGAAAATATCAAATTATTTTTCTTTATTTTGTACAACAACATTTCATTAGAAAACATTAAACCCAATCTTAAACCAGGAATATTAAAAATTTTAGAACAAGACAAAATAACAGTCAAATTATCAAACTTAGAAACATACCTAAATAATGTTTTTTCGTAAAATTTTGGATCAAAAGCCAAAACAGTTTCATCTACAACAAAATGACATTTAGAACATTTTTTAACAATATCCAAAAAATCATCTACATTAATATCACTTAAAGTAGGATTATTAGGGTTACAAATATAAATCAATTCACATCTCTTAGCCAAATTTTCAATTTGACTATAATCATATTGAAACAAATCAATCATATTTTCTTCTATAATTTTACAATTATTAGTTTTAGCAAGTTCTTTCATTCCCCAAAAAGTCGGATTCAAAAAGCCAATTTTTTTAAAATTTCCATACTTTAAAATCATATCAAAAGCCCCAAGTGTTCCAAGTGACAAAAACACATTTTTATAACTAATATCAAAATAATTTGAAATTATTTTTTCATACTCATCAGCAGTTTTATCAGGATAAATACAAACATTATTAACAGACTTTCTTAAATGATATTTCATTTTCTTAGTAGGAAAATAAGGGTTAGTATTTTTAGACAAATCAATCATTTAATACCTCCCTTATTTTTTCTCTCAAATATTTTTCTTTTTCTAAATAATTTTTCTTATAGCCTAAAAACATTTCACCTTCAGCACCAGTAAATTTATTCCTATAAAAACAACTCAAAATTTCATCTTCAGATTTATCAATAATATTAAAGTACCTACATACAACATCCACCATAATTTTAAATGCCTTTTTCTCATACTCAGCAACACTAAAACCAATAGTAACATGATCCGTAGTTAAAATATTAAATAACAATCGTTTTTTCATTTCTTTAGATGATAAAAATTCTTTACTTTTAACTATATCATTTATAACAACTTTACCATCCTTATAAAACGGAGGATTATTTATCGTATCTACAAGTTCATTAAATGTATAAACTAATTTATTTTCATGAGGAATTTCTTCATCTATTTTTAAATTATGACTTCTATGAAAATCAATAGTTTTTTTAATAATATCTCCGATTATTTCAACATCTTTATCATCAATAATAACACAAGCATCCAAATCACTACTACTCTCATTATATATATTTGATCCATAAATAATAACAGACCTTATTTTATTAGGAAAACAATTATTAAGCATATCATAATAACTTTCACACAACTTATTCATCAACAATCTCCTTAGCTAAAATCCTTATATGATCTAACATATTATTTATATCTTCCCCAGTTATATTATCGTTTCCTGACATATATCTAAGTGGAATTAAATTAACATCTTTTTCAAAAACACCCTTACTATCAGGGAGAGAAAATTTATGCAAATAATACTTTCCCTCTTTAAGCAGTCTTTCATACAAAGCAAGATTCAATTCATTCAATTTATCAACCATACTAGAATTTAAATTACTTTTATCACCAACATACATAAAAACAACTGAATTAATATTCACATCATTAATCATTACAAAATCTTCACTATTATTTATTTGATTTTCGAGATATTTTGCCATTTCACATCTTCTATCAATTATCTTTTCATAACCATTAATACCTATACTTTTCATAGCAAACCATAATTTCAAAGAAATCCAACTTTTAGAACCGATAAAAGGTGTTACCTGACCATAAGCAAAGTCCTCTTGCATAATCAAATCAGAAGTTGAAGAAACAAGTTTCAATTTTTCGGGATTTTTTAATAACAAAGCACTTATACAATATGGTATTGCTAATACTTTATGAGGATCAGTCGAAATACTATCAAATAAATTTATACCCCTTATTTTATCTTTTAATTTACTTGAAAAAGCCAAAGAAAATCCATGACAAGCATCAGCATGTAACCATATATTTTCATCAACGTCTTTAACTATTTTATATATTTCTTCCAAATTATCTATTGTCATTGTACGACTATCGCCAACATAAGCAACCACGCACATAACATGTCCCTTATTTTCTACTAAAGTTCTTTTTAATTCATCTAAATCATATTTAAAATCCTTAGTTTCAACCTCAATAACATTATCTCCACAGCCAATCCACATACAAGCACTTTTAATACTATAATGCCCTATACCTTTGGGAATAATAACCTTAAAATCTTCTGGATTATTCACACCGGTAAACATAGTATTTTTTCTAAAATTTTCTCTTGCTAGCAACATAGCAGTAGTGTTACTACCAGTCCCACCATAAGTAATAATACCACCAGAATCAAAGACACTTTTAATGGGAACAATTTCATAACCAACTAACTCTCTTAACCATTTTATAACAGCAAACTCCATAAACGTTGCAATAGGAGCACAAAAAGTAGAATTAATCAAATTTTGCTGCATAAAATCAGATACAATCGCACCTGAAATTCCAGCTATTGAATTACCCGCATCAGGAAATCCCATAAAATTTTCATTTGAAAAATTAGTACAATACGGAACAATTTCATCATTAAACTCAGTTAAAACCTCCATAGGATTTGATCCATCAGAAGGCAATAACAAAAGTTTTTCTAAATCTGTCACGTTAAAATTTTTCTCTTTAACACTACCATTCAACTTAAAATCAATACCAATTTCAACTGCTTTTTCAAAACATTTTCTAGCATATTCTTCATTATCAACATTTAAAATTTCTTTCATAAAATCCTCCTCTTATTTACTATTAAATTCCCTTATTCTTCGTTTAGCATATGTCGTTTTTGCCTTTTCTATCCAATCTTCTCTAGGTCCAAAGGACAACTCATCAGTAACAATTCTAACTCTATCCTTACTATGAAGAACATAATCCACCGGGACATATTCATCATTAACATAAGCACCAACCATAGTGTTACCAACTTCCGTATGTATTTTATAAGCAAAATCTATAGCTGTAGCTCCTTTAGGCAATTCAATCACATCACCCTTTGTGGTATACACATATATTCTATCAGAAAAAAGTTCAAATTTTACTTGTCTAACAAAATCTTGATTATCTCCAAAAACAGCATTTATTTCAACTAACGATCTAAAAAATTGAAACTTATCTTTTAAATCTTTTTGCATAGCATTTCTTGCATTACCTTTTTCCAAATCCCAATATGCAGTTAATCCAAACGAAGCAACATAATCCATATCAAAAGTCCTTATTTGAGTTTGAACCAATCTATCTTCAGGACCAAACACAGTTGTATGCAAACTTCTATACATATTAGTTTTTGGATTAGATATATAATCTTTGAATTTATCATTTATTGGATGGTACTGACTATGAATTACTCCTAAAGAACAATAACAATTCATTATGTCATCCACCATTATCTTCAACGCAAATAAATCATGTATATCAGATAATTTACTACCTTCACTAAGCCTTTTATAAATTCCATAAATATTTTTGGTTCTAATTTTAATTTCATTTGGAATGTTTTTATCACTTAATAAAGTTTGAATATGACTTAACATTTCCTGCAAACAACACTGACTATCAAGTTCTATTTTTGATTTCTTCTCTTCTATTTGTTTATACATATCAGGTTTCAAATATCGTAGTGATAAATCTTCTAATTCAGACTTAATCCTATATGCCCCTATATAATAAGCAATCGGGACAAAAATTTCCATTGTTTCTAAAGCATTTTCTTTTTGTTTAAATTCACTTTTAAATTCTAACGTTCGCATGTTATGAAGTCTATCAGCTAATTTAATAATAACTATTCTAACATCTTCAGTAATACTAGTTATTATCTTTCTTGTATTAGCATAACTCTGTGCTTGCTTAGAAGAAAAATTCATTTTAGACAATTTAGTCACACCATCAACCAAATTTGCAACATCCTGATTAAAATTATATGCAATATCTTCTTTAGATATATTACAATCCTCCAGCGTATCATGTAAAAGAGCAGCGCACAAAGTATCACCATCAGCATGCATCTCCGCCAAAATACATGCAACATTTAATGGATGCACTATATAAGGTTCGCCACTTTGCCGCAACTGTCCACTATGCAAAATTTTAGCATATTCAAATGCCTTTTTAACTCGTTCAATTTCTTCTTTATTATATTTTTCTACTAAAAGAAGCAATTTTTTTAGACCAGTTTCCATATATAACACCTCCATACAACAAAAAACAGCGACATGAATTATATCGCTGTTTCACTAACAATTTTCATCATTTTAAAAGAGCACATGCAAGCACAAACATCCATAATTTTTATTAAATTAATTAAATTAAAGAAATTATACATTCTACCCATAACTTGCAAACTCCTTTTTAAATAATTTTCCTTGATTTTATTACTATTTTAAATATTTGTCAATAACTTTTTTAAAGTTTGTTAATCTTTTTTAAAGTTTTAAAAAAAAACAAAATATTTGAACCAAATATTTTGTTTAAAACTAATTTAAATAATCTTCATTTACATCATCTATTTCACTTATCACTTCATCAAGTTCTTCTTCACTCATAGTATCATCTAAAGTTTCATATTCTTCTTCATCATTATAAATAGCAATTTTTACTTTAGTATCACCAATAATTTCAATACCAAGTTCCTTTTCGACTACATACTTTATAACATTATCTTCACTACTAACTTCTACACAAGTAGGATTTTTAAGGCTCCTAATTATAATTTCAGAACTATCATTTAAATTACCATCATCTTTCAAACTTATATCAACATTATGTTCATAATTTATTCTCTTACTAGCAACATCGGTTTTTGTATTACCATCATAACTATACCAAATATTAACATCATAACTACCATTAATCTTAACTTTACCATTATTATTTTTACCACTCATTGTATGATTTATAATCCAACAACCAAGTACAGTATCGACCTCATCTTCAAGAGCAATTTCATAATTATTTCTAAAAGTTTTTTTACCCTTACCAACAATTGCTTTAGTAACAATTTCTTTAAACTTATTCACACATATCACCTAGTTTAATTTATGCAAAAAAACTAATTTATGTGCCTATCTTACTGAGCTAACACACCATCCATACTAAAACTTTTAGTATCAGTTATTTTAACTTTTACAATTTGACCTATTAACTCATTCCCACCGACAACATTAACCAATTTCATATTTTCAGTGTACCCCATAACTTTATCTTCACCTTTTTCACTCTTACCCAAAACCAAAACATTTACTATTTTATCTAAGTATTTAGAGTTACCCATATTACTATACTTATTCACAACTTCGTTTAACCTATTAAGTCTTTCAAATTTTACATCTTCATCAACTTGATCTTTCATAATACTAGCAGGAGTATTTTCACGAGGAGAATAAGCAAAAGTAAACGCACCATCAAACTTACACGTATTAACCAAGTCAAGAGTTTCATTAAAGTCTTCTTCCGTCTCACCAGGAAAACCAACAATAATATCAGTAGTTATGCTAACACCTTCAATACTTCTAAGTTTATTATAAAGACTAATATAACTTTCCTTCGTATAACGTCTCCCCATTAATTTAAGAATCCTATTACTACCAGACTGAACAGGCAAATGAACATAAGGCATTACGTTAGGCAAATCTCTAATCGCACAAACCATTTCATCGGTAAAATCCCATGGATGACTAGTAACAAAGCGTATTCTTTCAATACCAGTATCACTAACATCCTTCAAAAGATTAGCAAGAGTATAATTTTCATAAATATCTTTTCCATATGCATTCACATTTTGCCCCAAAAGAGTAACCTCTTTAAAGCCCTGTTTTTTTAGATTAACGACTTCCTCAACAATACTTTCCTTACTCCTACTCCTCTGCGCGCCTCTAGTATAAGGAACAATACAATAAGTACAAAATTTATCACAACCAAGAATAATATCAACATAAGCAGTTATATTATTACTCCTTTTAAAAGGAAACCCCTCGCAAACATCACCATACTTACTAAAAACTTCAATACTTTGTTTGCCACTAGTAACAGACTCATTAATAAGTTTTATAACATCTTCTATATTATGTGTACCAAATACAAAATTAACAAACTTATATTTATCTTTAAGTTCATTAGTAACACTTTCTTCCTGAGGCATACAACCACAAACACCAATAACCAAATCTTTTTTAGTTTCTTTCAAATGTTTAAGTTGACCCAAAAAGCCAAAAACCTTATTATGTGCATTTTCTCTAATCGCACATGTATTTATAATAACAACATCAGCATCAATATAATTTTTGCATGCAACAAAACCATTTGATTCCAAAATTCCTTTAATCTTTTCAGTATCATGTTCATTCATCTGGCAGCCATAAGTCCTAATAAAATATTTTTTATTTTTCAAAACGCACTTTACGTCTTCATAATTATAAACACTAAATTCCTTTTTATCCCTTTTTTTAGCTTCAATCATATTTGGTAGATTCATAAACTTCAACTCCGTTCCCAAAACATACAAAAAAGTTTGCAAAAACATTTTACCAAATTTACTGAAAAAAGTCAGTATATAACTTAAGAAAGACCATTATCATATAAATATTTAGACTTAAATTCCTCTATCATTCGATAAATACCATCATAATTTTTATTGGAATACAACAAAACGAGAGTTTTAACCCCATTAATTCCATCTACACTATATCTCCTATTTTGATATTCATGCATTTGGCAATTTAGTTCCACGTTTATTTGTTGATACAATTCTGCATATTCTTCTTTACATTTAGTTCTTAAAAAGTCCATTTTCATATCATTTGGAACAAAGATTAATTTATCACATAAATCCTTCCCAAATATTTTTTGAAGTTCAATAGCAATTTTAACTTCATCTGAATAATTACAACAAGCAGTTTCAATACCATATTTTAAAGAAAGTTCTCTAGTTTTCAGTTCTGTAAAAGCCTCACTAAGCATATCATTACCAGTTGCCCCACATAAATGCATAGTTTCATGCAACGTAAACATTTCAAATACTTCCCTAGCCATCAAACCTGCAACAATTGCATATTCAAAAAAAGTAAAATAATTATTATCATTCACAATCTTATTTTCATCGCTAACAAATCTTCTATTTTTTTCAGTTGAAAATCTTTTATCAGTTTTTTTTAATTCTTCAATAATAGCATAATACTGTAAAGGGAAAATAATTTTTTCCTGTGAACTTGAATAAAAACAATTTATTCCCACTTCACCCATCAATACATTGCTTTCATTATTTAACAAATCACACAAATGTCTCACATGATCCGCCGGTAATATTTCCTTATATTCTTGCAATATTATTTCTATACATTCTTTTACCTTTATTTCCAAGTATTTTATATCTTCAATTTTGCCCACCGCTAAATCACCATAAAAATCATAACAAAATCAAACTTATTTTTCAATTATTCCAAGTATATCTTTAATAGGTATAACTTTATTATCAATTGTTAAAACACCATCATTAGTTTTAGCAATCAAAGTTTCCTCCCTCTTTCCATCCTTCAAAGTCAAAATAACATTAACCTTATACACAAAATTAGGAGAATTAAAAATATCATTTATTTTTTTTTGAACCAATAAATTATTAACAGCACTAGAACTATCTAACGTTTTAGAAACACTTTTACCCTTTTTAGAATAAAAAACTTCTTCATTATTAACACTTTTACTACTTATTTTATTAACATAAACTTTAGGCAGTTTATTCATATCAATCACCTATGTTATTTTATGAAAAACATAAAAAATAGTTCTAAATAACACAAACATGTAAATACTAATACTATGAAAACAAAAAATTACAACATACTAATAATAACATGTTTTTTATTTATGATTAGTATAGGTATACTATCTATTTATAGTGCTTCAGTACTCATTGGCACTTCTTACAGTAATCTATACATAAAACAAATAACATCAATAATAACTGGAATTATAATAATGATATTTCTAATAATAATTGGAAACGAAAAAATACTAAAATATTCTAAAGTAGCTTATATAACGTCAATATTTTTATTAACAATAACGTTATTCATAGGAAAAGAAATAAACGGATCAAAATGTTGGCTTACACTAGGAGGAATAACATTCCAACCTTCAGAATTTATGAAAATCTCATTAATATTATTACTAAGCGAAATAATAGAAAAATATCATTTTAAAAACAAAAGAAACACAAAAGAAGAATTAAAACTAATTATAACAACACTAATAATAACTTTAATACCATCATTTCTAGTATTCATAGAGCCAGACACCGGTTCAGTAATAATGTACATTTTAATATGGTTAACACTATTATTCATAAGCCCACTTAGAAGCAGGTGGTTTATAATTTTACTAACATTTATAACACTAATATTTACAACATTCATAATAACATATATATTTTACCAAGATACACTAATAAACATATTTGGTAGTTCAATCTTTTATAGAATAGATAGAATATTAAATTGGCAAATAAGTGAAGGAATGCAATTAGAAAACAGTTTAATAGCTATTGGTACCGGTGGATTTAAAGGAACAGGATTAACAAATACACCTATTTACATTCCAGAAGCATACTCAGACTTTATATTTCCAATATACGCGAACAACTTCGGACTTATTGGAGTAGCAACACTAATAAGCATAATAATAATATTTAATCTAATCAGTATAAACAAAATAATAAACACATCAAAAACAGTTGAAAAATATTTAATAACCGGCGTTATAATAACACTAATATTTAGTCAAATACAAAACATAGGAATGACACTAGGACTATTACCAATAATGGGAATACCCTTACCATACATTAGTTACGGAGGAAGCAGCATAATAACTTATACAATATTTATAGCATTCATAATAAATACAAACCGAAAAAAAAGTCATACTTTGTCTAAACAATTGAAGTAAAATATCTAGCGTAATATAATAAAAACATGAAAAAAATAATAACAATATCATTTGCAATATTTTCTTTAATTATAATACCAATTCATTTTATAAACAAAATCAAAGAAATAGAAAAACAAAATACAATAACTAAATATTCATACACATACAATTACACAAGCGAAGGAATTAATTTTTATAAAACAAGTAATACAAGCACATTACTAAGTTATTACGAATGCGATGAGTGTGTATTACACAACATAAATACAAACATTTACTTCAAAGATGGTGTAACAATAATAAAAGAAAATGATGCCTTAATAACATTTGACTTTGTAAACAACAAAACACTAAACACAAAAAAATACGAAAACAAAACATACGACTACATAAAAACATACGATGACTTTTTACTCGTTATAGAAAATGAATCTTTAAAGCTGATAGATTATAAAGAAGACGAACTATTAATAATTGACAAAATAACCGAATACACCAATATTACAAGCAAATTAAAAAACAATTTATTAACAGTAAAAACAAACAATAAAACATACAACATCAATACACTGACATACGAATTAACATAATTTGGAAATTGACTAAATAGTCTTTTTTTTATATACTAGTTATAGCGAACAAAAGTTGGTGTTATATATGGAAGAAAGAAATATTATTTGTATTGATTTAAAAAGTTTTTTTGCTTCAGTTGAATGCGTAAATCGAGGACTAGACCCTGATACTACCCCACTTGTAGTAACAGACATAACAAGAGGTGAAGGTGCGATTACACTAGCAGTAACCCCATATTTAAAAAAAATGGGAGTAAAATCAAGAGGCCGAATTTTTGAATTGCCAAAAAACATAAAAATCATATATGCAAAACCAAGAATGAAACTATACCTAGAAAAAAGCAAAGAAATAATTGAAATATATTTAAACTATGTAAGTAAAGATGACATGCACATTTATTCAATTGACGAAGTATTTTTAGATGTAACAGATTATTTAAAACTTTATAAAATGACAGATTACGAACTAGCACTAAAAATAAAAGAAGACATATTTAATAAAACAAAAATAAAAAGCAGTGCAGGAATAGGCCCAAACTTATTTATGGCAAAAGTCGCAATGGACGTGGAATCAAAACACAATGAAAACGGAATAGCAAAATGGACAAAAGAAGACATACAAACCAAATTATGGAATATAACACCACTTGATAAAGTATGGTCAATAGGAACAAAAACAATGAAAAAATTAAACTCATTAGGAATATATAAATTAGGAGACATCAATAAATATGACATAAATTTTTACAAAAAAAGATTTGGAATTTTAGGAGAAGACTTATATTTACACGCGAATGGTATTGATTTCAGTAAAATAAGTGAAAAAGAAGAAATAAAAAACAAAAGTTATGGAATAAGTCAAATACTATACAAAGACTACAACATAGAAACAACAAAACTAATTATAAAAGAAATGTGTTCTAAAATAGCAAAACGTTTAAGAGAAAACAAAAAAAATTGTATGTTATTATCATTTGGAATATCATATTCAAGGGTTATAGGAGGTGGTTTCCACCATTCAAAAAAACTTGATAGTGAAACAGATGATGAAGAAACACTATACAAAATATGTATAAGCATATATGAAAGCTATATAGAAGATTTACCAATAAGAAAAATATCAATCGCAGTTGGAAAAATTTCAGACAAGTTATATAAACAACTAAACCTATTTGAAGAAAACGAAAAACAAGAAAATAACGAAAAACTTATAAAAGGATTAGACGAAATTGCAAAAAGATTTGGTGACAATGCAGTTTTAAGAGCATCAAGTTTATTAGATTATTCAACTATTAAGAAGAGAAATAACACTTTAGCTGGGCATAATAAAGAATAAGGTGATCTTATGCGCAAAATGATTAAATGGAAACCATTTAACACAATTCCTGAAATGAGTAAAATAATAGATGAAATTGAAGAAAAGAAAACAAAACAACCTCTTCCAATAATGATGCAAGATTTAACAGAAAGCATAAATTACAATATAAAGGAAGCAATACACAATAACACAAAAATTGAAATAAAATATTTTAAACAAGGATTTTTAAAATACGAATACGGATATATAGAAAAAATTGATACAAACAAAAAATATATCTTAATAGACAATACAAAGATATATTTTAAATACATTATTAACGCAAAGATTTAAATGACTTAGAAAAGCCATCATCTAACTTAAAATCATCCACAGATAATCCATCAGGAAATTCAATATTTTTCCACTTATTATATTCATCACTATTCCAAATTTCAGCATAATTTTTCATACCTATCCAAGTCACTACTGGAGTAACATTATTTTCTTTTACAAGACTTGAAGGTAACAAAATTCTTCTTTGAGCATCCATTTTGCAAGAGAATGTAGAAGAATAAATACCTCTTCCAAAATTTTCGCGAAGTTCCTTCATTTTCTTACTTAAAAAACTTTCAACCAAAACTTCAAAATTTTCTGGAGTACTAACTAATATAAATTCTTTTAAACTTGTTAAAAATAAAATTTCAGACTGAAATTCACTAGCAAAAGCACTAGGAACAAATAATCTATTTTTTGAATCTAATTTACTATCATATTTTCCCAATATCACAATAAAAAACCCCCTTTTTTTACAACAAAAGTATAACACAATTGACTAAATATGTCAAAAAAGTGTAAACTAAAAAAATATCTTGCATTATATAAAAATACAAAATATAATTACATTGAAAGAATATTAGGTAAAGGAGGATAAAAAATGAAAAAATATCTAATAATTTTACTGACTTTTGGAATGCTTTTTGTAACTGGATGTGGAAATAGTTCTGGAACACTTACTTGCACAAAAACAGAAATGAGCGAAGATGGGTATAGTACCAATACTACTATGGTGGTAACTTATGCAGACAAAATAGTTACTAAAGTCGAACAAACTAGTATCGAAGAAATGGAAGCAGATTTTGTTGATACATCTATTTATTTTAGTCAATTACTAGCAGAATCATTAAATGAAGTAGATGGTTATAACATAACATTTGAAAAAGAAAATGACATGGCCGTTAGAATTGTAACTACAATTGATTATACTGTATTAGATAGTGAAAAAATAAAAGAAACACTTGGAAGTTCATACAAAGAAGACGCTTTATACTCACTTTCAAATATCACTATAGAAGATTTTAAAGAAACTCAACTAGACGGATATACTTGCAAATAAAAATTTAAACGACTTAATAAAAGTCGTTTTTATGTGCTTAAAAATATATTTATATTTAAACTAATACGAGATAAATTTAAGTAATTTTAAGTAATTTTTAAGTAATTTGAAACATTCAACAATGAAAAAAGCCCATAAATACGGGCTTTGCGGTCATTTTGGTGGAGAATGTGGGACTTGAACCCGCGACCCCCTGCGTGCAAGGCAGGTGCTCTAGCCAACTGAGCTAATTCCCCAAAATGGTAGGCACTTGATATTAATCAAGCATAAAGAGTGTACCATATTATAAACGAGTATGTCAAGACTTTTCTGAAAGTAAATAAGAAAAAATAGCTAAACTTAACTTTAAAGAATCATGCCTAATCATATTATTTTGAATTTGAAAAAAATTGGAAGCTATTACTTTAGTATTATTTAAATTTTCAAAATCAACAATAACTTGATCTTTTTGCTCTTCGTTTGCATATTTATTTAGTAGTTTTTTAGGAATATTTTTATTATTAACCAAAACAGTATGAATTTTCTTTTCACCTAAATAACTATTTAATAACCTAACATGATCACTTACTTTAAATCCATCTGTCTCCCCTGGCTGTGTCATAATATTACAAACATATATTATGTTCGCACTTGATTTATCGATTTCATCTATAACACTTTTGCATATAAGATTTGGAATTATGCTTGTGAAAACACTACCCATACTTAATATTATTAAATTAGCTTCTTTTATAGCTTTAAGTGCCAAAGAATTTATTTCAGGAGTATCTTTATAAAATACTTCTTTTATTTTTTTATCACACTCAGTAATGTTATGTTCCCCTTCAACTATTGTATCATCACACATTCTTCCCATCAAAGTAACATTATCTTCTGTTAACGGAACAACTTTACCTCTTAAATTTAAAACTTTAGATAAAGCTTCTATTCCATCACTCATATTACCTGTAATATTGGACGCAGCAGTTAAAAGTAAATTTCCAACCGTATGTCCATTCAAATCACTTGTAGTATTAAATCTATAATTAAGTAACTTTTCTACTAATGGTTCCGTTTCCGACAAAGCCACCAAAACTTGTCTAACATCTCCAACAGCAGGTATATTAAACTCATCCCTTAATCTCCCAGTACTTCTCCCATCATCACTAACAGAAACAATTGCAGTAATATCAACAGGGAACATTTTTAAACCTTTTAATAATGTTGATAATCCTGTTCCACCACCTAAAACAACAACTTTTTTATTCATAAATCCCCTTTATTTAACATAATATTCATAATATTCGTCAAAAGTTAAACCTTTATCATGTATTTGAAGAGCTGCATTTCTTCCAACATACCTAAATCTCCAATTATTAGCATCAAATCCAGTAATATCCTCTTTACCCTCTTCATATCTCAATATAAATCCATATTTATATGCATTATTTATTAACCACTTATGTTCGGCACTTTGAGTTACATCTTCAACATTTTTGTTATAGGGTTCAATATCAACCCCAAGACCCGTTTGATATTCAGAATGTCCTGGTCTAGCAACAAATTCATCTGCTTCCCTAGTACTATACGAACTCTTATAATTATTATATGTTTCTTCTTGTTCTGCATAACTTCTATAACCTTGGCTTACTACTAAAGTAAAACCATTACCTCTAGCAGCATCAAGTAATCCAACTAGATCATCATATATTGCACTACTAACATATTTATTTGCATAAGCATAAGTACTAGAAACAAGTACTAGTTCAGGTTCATAATCACTTGGTAAACCATAAAACTTATTAACAATCATTAAATTGCCTTTCGACGTATCAGTTTCTTTAACATTTTCATACCAATCTTTATCTGCTCCAACATTGACAATAGCTATAACTTTTTGAATAGGCACATCTTTGTTTTCATTACTATAAGTAATGTAATCTTCTAACTTATCAAAATCAAAATATTCTTCTTTAACTAAATCAACATATTTTTCATCATACTCTTTACCTAAAAGTTTATCTAACTGAGAATTATCTAACATTTCTTTAAGTACAATTATTTCTTCAGCACTATATCCAATTTGTCCAAACTTATATTCATAAGTTTCTTTTTCTCTCTTATCGTCCATATATCGTCTAAAACTAAATATAATTATTAAAATTATTACTAAAAATAGTCCTATAACTATTCCTAATTTTTTAACATTTAACTTTTTAACGGTCATATCATTTCTCCTTATTATCAATTATAACAAAGTTTCATTTTTTTAACAATATAATGTATAATTATATCGGTGATATATTATGACAAATTTAATAAGTGGCATTAAATGTAGAGACGAGCTCAAAAAAAATTTATCTAAAAGGATCAAAAAAATAAAAGAAAAACTAACTTTAACAGTTATAAGTGTCGGAGATGATGAAGCAAGTAAAATATATATAAAAAATAAAATAAAAGAGTGTCAAAGTGTAAACATAGAATGTAACCATTTACATTTTGAAAATATAACAACTAATAAACTAGTGAAAATAATAAAAAAATTAAATAAAGATTCAAGCGTTACGAGTATTTTAGTACAACTACCTTTACCAAAAAACATTGATGAAAATATAATCATTAACACAATTGATTATAAAAAAGATGTAGATGGACTTACTGATATAAATATTGCAAAACTTTATTCAAATAAAAAAGGAATAATACCATGTACAGCAAAAGGAATTATAGATTTACTAGAATTTAGTAAAATAAATATTGAAGAAAAAAACGTTACAATAATCGGAAGAAGTAATTTAGTTGGAAAACCACTTGCAGTTTCTTTACTTAATAAAAACGCGACAGTAACATTGTGTCACTCTAAAACAAAAAATTTAAAAATTCATACAAAATCTGCAGACATAATAATAGTTGCTGTAGGTAAGCCTGGTTTAATTAATCAAAAAATGGTTTCAAAAGATACTATAATAATAGATGTTGGAATAAATAGAATAAATGGCAAAATCTGCGGTGATGCTGATAAGTCAGTTTACAAAAAATGTAAAGCTGTAACACCAGTCCCTGGAGGTGTAGGGCCTATGACAGTTTATGAAGTTTTGTCTAACACTTTAGAATGTTATAAATTACAAAAAGACAAGAAATAAAAATTTTCTTGTCTTTTAAATATTTCTAGTTTTATCTTTAATTGCAGCTAAAACTAACTTAGTAAATTCATCAAAAGCAATATTTTCAGTTTCATTTACCCCATATTTACGAACATTAACAAAATTACTTTCTTTTTCATTGTCGCCTAGAACTAAAGTAATTGGAATTTTTTTTGTTTGACTTTCTCTCATTTTATATCCAAGTTTTTCATCCCTATCATCTACTTCAGCTCTTAAACCCAAATCTAACAATTTATTTTTTATAGATAAAGCATAATCTAAATGATAAGTATTATTAACAGGAATAATATTTATTTGTACAGGGCTTAGCCATAAAGGAAATGCACCAGCATAATGTTCAATTAAAATTCCAATAAATCTTTCAATAGATCCATAAATAACCCTATGAAGCATAATTGGTTCGCGCTTTTCACCATGTTCATCTATATAGAATAATTCAAATCTTTTCGGCAATTGCATATCCAATTGAATTGTTCCACATTGCCATGGTCTGCCTAAAGAATCATACACTTTAAAATCCAATTTAGGGCCATAAAAAGCTCCATCACCAGGATTTAATTTATATTCTTTTCCGGCATTCAAAACAGCATTTTTTAAAGCTTCTTCAGCCTTATCCCAAACACTAATTTCCCCAATAAACTTATCAAGTGGTCTAGTACTAAGTTCAATAGAATAACTAAGACCAAAAACAGCATACATTCTATCAATAAACTTAATTAAATTAATTACTTCGCTTTCAATATCTTCTTCTCTCATAAATATATGGGCATCATCTTGAGTAAAAGTTCTAACCCTAAATAGTCCACTTAATGCCCCACTCGCTTCATGTCTATGTACAAGCCCTAACTCACCTATTCTAAGTGGTAAATCTCTATAAGAATGCAAACTATTTTTATAAACTAACATTCCACCAGGGCAATTCATAGGTTTAATAGCAAATTCCCTACCATCAATTTCACTAGTATACATATTATCTTTATAATTTGCCCAGTGTCCACTTAACTCCCATAGTTCCTTACTTAACATAGTCGGAGTTTTAATAAATTTATAATTTTCTTTCGTATGTTCCTCATACCAAAAATTTTCAAGAATATTTCTAATTATCATGCCATTTGGCAACCAAAAAGGAAAACCAGGACCAAAATCACTAATCATAAATAAATCAAGTTCTTTTCCTAATTTTCTATGATCGCGTTTTTTAGCTTCTTCTAAGAAATTCATATATTCATTTAATTTTTCCTCTGTATCAAAACATATACCATAAATTCTTTGAAGCATCTTATTATTTGCATCATTTTTCCAATAAGCGCCACTTACTTTAAGAAGCTTAAAATATTTAATTTCTTTAACAGATTCAACATGAGGCCCACGACATAAATCAGTAAAATCACCTTGAGTATACATACTAATAATAGTATTATTTTCATCCATTCTACTTATTAAATCAATTTTATACGGATCATCTTTAAATTTTTTTAAAGCTTCACTTTTTGAAATTTCTTCCCTATATATCCTTTTTCCATCTTTAGAAATCTTCTTCATTTCCTTTTCAATTTTATCTAAATCTTCTTCTTTTACTACATTATCACCCAAATCAATATCATAGTAAAAGCCATCTTCAATAACTGGGCCAACCCAAAACTTAGCATTAGGATATAAATGCTTAACAGCCTGAGCCAACAAATGTGCACAACTATGATTCAAAATACTTAACTTTTCATCTTCTTTAATATTAATCATAACACCCTCCAAAATAAAAAGGACAGTACAAGGAGTGCAAAGCACGGTACCATCCTTAATTTAACTTAATTATTATAACGGAAATATTCCGGAACTTCTTTCGAAGTCAGTTCATAGGTAGTAATTAAAAATTTATCTTACTTGTCTCTCACCATCACAAGTTCGCTACATAGAATCAACAATTAACCATGTCCTAATCAAAACATTTATGCATAAATAATACCACAAAAGAACAATTATGTCTATACAAAAACCATTTAAATATCGTGAAATTTAGCATTAACTATAGAATTAGCAAAACATTATTATAGTTATAAAAATACTTTTAATTAATTAGAACGGTTAATTAATAGTAACTACATAATAATCACCATCTCTATCTTTAAATATAACTGTATTATCACCATCTGACAAAGTATTTTCCATATAATCATTTGTATCCAAACCTAATTTATATTTATATGATCCATCTCTAGCAGAAAAAATTGCAAACGTATCATGACTAGCAATCACAAAATAATCATTAGAAAGAATGCTAGACTTTTTACTTCCTTTAGAATTAACTATATTAATAACACTTCCATCTTTCAAAACACTAATTATTTTTCCATTATTTTTATCATCTTTAGACAATAGAGTCAAATAGTAAAGATCGTTTCCAATAAACAACTCAGATACATTCCAATCATTTACATTAATATCATCATAAATAATTTTAGTTTTGTCAGTCAGTAAATCCAAAACTTTAACTGTACCAATATCATTATTAGTAATCTCATAATATATTAGTTCATTATTATACACCTTAAATGTATTAGCTGTATTAAATAGATAAACTCCCGTATCATTTGTATAATCATATTTATTTGTAACTAACGGTATTAATTCATCATTTTCTAAAACACATATTTTAAATTCACCAACATTTGATACTAAAATATCGTCATTATATCTTATATCATCAGATACAAAATAAACATACACTTTACCAGTAACGTCATCAACTTCTAATTTTGGAAAATCAACCGGAGATTTCACACATCCACTTTCAATATTAATCTTATTTTCAAAATTCAAATCAGATTTTATAAGCTCCCACATGTACAAATCACTTTCAAAATCAAGTTCCAATTTAATATAATATATATAGTCATTTAAAACATAAAAATCCCAAATTCTATATTCATCAGGATATTCATAATAATCAAAATCTTTACTAATAACATCATAAATCCAAACACCTTTTGTCAGCATAACAATATTCATCAATTCTTTTGAAAGATAATTTCCATAAATCGAATTATTTTGAAATCTTAAAACAGAAGAACTATAGTTACCATACTTCTCTAATTCTTGTTGAATATCTGTTTTATAAATAGAACTATCTTTCAATTCCAATTTATCTTCTAAATCATAGTAGTCAACAGTCACCTCATTAATTACTGTCTCACTATTATCAGTATCATCACGCCAAAATATAAATCTAACAGCTAATAGTATAATAATTATTAAAATAGTTATTAAAGCAACAAAATAAAGTAAAATGTTTTTACACTTTTTCATAAAAAACTCCTTAAAACACAAAATATTATTCATTAAAATTTATTTTATCTAACAAACCTAAAGCTAAATCTTTTAAACTTTCATCACTTAATTTAGATAACTTAGTTAATAAATCAAAAGTATATTTACTTTGAGGGAGCATATAGCCGGATTCGCGCATTAAGTCTTCTATAATCACTTTATTAGAATGAATTAATGCTTTGATAAACTTTGAATTACTTTCATTAGATTCTAGCAATAACTTATTAAGAATCTGCACTTCTTCTATCTTATTATGTACAACTGTTAACAAAGCGTTTATAACTTCACCATTCTTTTCTTGTTGTTTAGGCATTTCATTAGGTATCATAGTGATAGCTCTAGAAGGACAGGCATTCGCACAAGCGCCACATCCAATACACTTAGAAAAATCTATTTGACCAGTTTCATTATTACTCGCACCTGTAGGACAAACAAATAAACAAAGACAATCTTTTGTACATATCTTAGCATTACGATAAGCATGACATTTTCTCATACTATTTTACCTCCAATATCTTAGAATTAGGAACTTTACATACAGGACAATAAAAAGGTGGCTCTTCACCAACATAAATAAAACCACAAATATCACATACCCAAACTTTAGTATTAAATATTTCTCCATTTTGATAACTTTTTAATAACGATTTTATCATATTAGTAGTTTTAGTTCCCCAAGCTATAACTCTTTTAGCGCCACTGTCATTATATTTATTAGCAACATTCATAGCTTTATCATATAATTCAACATCATCATTGACTTTACCCAAAATATCTTCAACATTTCCACCTTTAGTCTCTAATTTTGAAATAAAATATTCATATAATTTTTTAAACATTTCCATTTCTTCAAACAAATACTGTTTTTCACAACCATTGGCAAGATTAGAACAAATATATGCAAGCTCACCAACATTTAATTCACGCATATTTTCTTCAACATCATCATTTTGATGTTCTTTTTTAACCTCTTTAGAACTACTTTCTACAATTTCTTCAAACATATCTTTTGGTGCTCCACAAATAGGACATTTCCAATCTTCTGGTAAATCCTCAAATTTTACGCTTTCTACTGAATCATCATAAATATATCCACAAATTAAACAACGATATTTTTTCATAAGTACCTCCTATACTAATTTTATCAAAAAAAAGCACAAAGTCACAATAAAAAGTAGATAATATATAAAATTATCTACTAAATTGTTAATCATATTCTTTTTTACTTTTATAAATTTCTCCAGTAATCGCATCAATCTCATAATCATATTCATAATTTTGATATTTAAACTCTATTTCGTAAACTGCAATACCATTTTCATAATCAAACTCAATTTCAACATAAGACGGACTTATACCAGCATGGTCAACAGCAATTTTCTTAACCTCTTCTTTGGACAAATAATCATTATTTCCACTTGAAACATCATCACTATTCTCAAAACTTTTATTATATTCGATAATTACACCAGTAACAGCATTAATTTCATAATCATATTCAATATTATCTGAATAAAATTCAACATCATATACCATAATTCCATCATCTAAATCAAACTCTATATGTAACATATTTGGATTATCTACACTAGCATGATTCAAGGCAATATTTTTAGCTCTATCTTCACCAATATATTGTTTACTACTTGCATTACCCAACTTATCAATATCTAAAGTATAAGTATCTAATAATAAATTAAGTTCATTAATTGTAAGCTTTGCCAAATCTTTAATATTTAATAAATTATTAACTTGTACTAAAGCAGTTATCAGTTTAGCTTTACCAAGACTAATATCATTTGCATCTGCAACACCAGTTAAACTATCTGAAGAACTAAGAGTAAGACCAATAACTGAGCCATCAATATTAGAATCTTTCAAAATATCATCAATTTCCTTTACCAATAAATTTTCCAAAGCTAAACTTTTATTAACATCTGCATTTTGAACCGAAACTAATACTGAATTCGATAAATCATTAATATAATCATTTCTAACCATAGATCCAATTATTGCATTTAAAGCAACAATAATATCAGTATTTTTTAAGTTCATATCAGAAATAAGTAATTCAAAATTATCATCAACTTCATAATCAACTATTCTATCGTTAGAATTTAACTTTAATTCAATACTAGGATTAACATCTATTGTAACAATAGAATACGAATTTTTATTAATTAATAAATATATAATGAATAAAGCCAAAATTATTATGCAAAGAATACCTATATAAATAAATTTCTTACTTTTATCAACTTTTTTATTTTTATTACTTTTTACATTCTTTTTATTAATTGTCATAATACCCGCCTTTCTAAAATAATTATACATAAAGTTTATATCAAATAAAAGTGTTTTCACATAAACAAAAAAATAAAAAAATAAGTGTAAATGTATACACCTAATATAGCTATAAAATAGAATTATTATATTGTAAATTAACACAACTCAATAATAATATAATTAATATGTCACTTTTATCTAAAATATGTTACAATATCTATGGAGGTTTAGATTTTTGATGATTTTATCAATAATCTAAACTTTTTGCCTATTCGAATATAAATTGTCAAATATATCACCTCCAAGAAATACATTTACATTTTCGAAAAAAAAGCAATACTCTCGTCAGAGAGTATTTTTAAATTTTCCAAACTGCTAAATTATCAGCATCACTTTGTGTTTTAGCAACTTTAACCCAAAAAGCAAATTTAAAACAAATCAGAATTCATGATTTTAGGCATTCATGTGCTAGTTTATTAATAAACAGTGGTGTAAGTATCGCACTCGTTGCAAAATATTTAGGACACAGCAATATTTCAACAACATTAAACACATACACACATATGTTCAAAACTGAAATGGAAGAGATAACTAAAATTATAGAAAATCTGAAAAAATAGTGCCTAATTAGTACCTAAAGGCATTTTGCAAATAAAAAAAGCCCTAAAAAATGGACTTTACAAACGTCATGGTGGTTTCAGTTGGAATCGAACCAACGACACCAAGATTTTCAGTCTTGTGCTCTACCGACTGAGCTATGAAACCAAATGGCGGTTCCGACGGGAATTGAACCCGCGATCCCTCGCGTGACAGGCGAGTGTGATAACCGCTACACCACGGAACCATTGGTTGCGGGAGCTGGATTTGAACCAACGACCTTCGGGTTATGAGCCCGACGAGCTACCAGACTGCTCCATCCCGCGATATTACATTAATGGCGGAGGAAAAGGGATTCGAACCCCTGCGCCGGTTTCCCGACCTCCCGGTTTTCAAGACCGGTCCCTTCAACCAGACTTGGGTATTCCTCCATAAAGTTGGTGCCTCGGGCCGGAGTCGAACCGGCACGAGCTTTAATACTCGAGGGATTTTAAGTCCCTTGCGTCTACCTATTCCGCCACCGAGGCATCAATAATATAAATAAAATGGTGACCCGCTGGAGATTCGAACTCCAGACCCTTTGATTAAAAGTCAAATGCTCTACCGACTGAGCTAGCGGGTCATAACTAAAAAGTGGTTGCCTCGGTTAGATTCGAACTAACGAATGCAAGAGTCAAAGTCTTGTGCCTTACCACTTGGCTACGAGGCAATAATCTAAGTGGTGGGGAGACATGGATTCGAACCATGGAACTCGAAAGAACAGATTTACAGTCTGCCGCGTTTGACCACTTCGCTATCTCCCCATAAAAATGGTGCCGAAAACAGGAATCGAACCCGTAACCTACTGATTCATACTACTATAGTTTTCACTACCACCAAAGTGTTTGTAGTCTGGACTTTCTCTTTACCATATTATAAATAATTTAGGTACACCGTATAAAGTCTCTACACTCGATTTTCATCTAGCTCGGGATTGCCATATAAACTATATCTTTTTCTATCCTTACGACCATTTCCTCTATTTGCACCTTTATAAGTGCAAGTCAAAGAATGACAATTAGGACATAAAAGAATAAGGTTTTCCTCTGAATTGTTTAAATAATTTCCATCGATATGTTCAATTTCCAATGGAATTTTACCACTGAACTTATTAATTTCTCCCCATCCACAAATAGCACATTTATTATTATATTTTTCAAATAAGTATCTGTGAATGTATAATGAAATTTGATATCTTCCTCGAAGACCATTTTTTAAACCATTCTTCCATTCAGAAATATAGTTTTTGTATTCATACTCTTTTTGACACAAATTACTACAAAATTTTAAATTTTTAGTAAATTTACCACAAAAAGCACAATACATAAACTCCCCTTTCAAATTTAATTAGGTTTCCCCGAATTAGCGGTGTCCACCTTGAATGTTTCCAAACAAGGGTGCAAGATAGTTCAAAAGTACCAAGTACCCTATCCCACAAGTCAGTTGCTCTACCAATTGAGCTATTTCGGCAAATAAATGGTGGGCGATGAGAGACTCGAACTCCCGACCCTCTGCTTGTAAGGCAGATGCTCTAACCAACTGAGCTAATCGCCCATTACTTCTTGACGTTTATAAATATAACATTTTAGTATTTTGATGTCAAGCAAAACTGAAGATTTTTATCATTATTTTTCATCTAATTCTTTCATTTTTTCCTCAGTCCAAATAGGAAGATTTTCTTCAAGTAATTTAAAACCCTGGCCATTTTCAGGAATTTTCGACAAAGTTTGCTCCACATTATAATCAATTTGTTTTATAGACAATTTCACCTGACTCTTACTTTCATCAATTTCCATAACTTTAACATTTATAATATCTCCTATTTTGAACTTACTACTTAAATCTCTTATAAACTTATTGGAAACTTCAGAAATATGAACCATGCCCGTATAATCATCCATTAGACTAACAAAAACTCCATAAACTGTAATTCCAGTTATTTGGCCTTTAACAATATCTCCTACTTTAATATTACTCATAAACCAATCACATATACATTATACCACGATTTTTTACAAAATACTTGCAATTTTTATTTGAATGTGTATATAATATTAATGCAATTCAGATTTAACCTAAGAGTGTTGTCCTCATAGCTCAATTGGATAGAGCGTTTGACTACGGATCAAAAGGTTAGGGGTTCGACTCCTCTTGGGGACGCCATAAACGGGAAGTGGCTCAATTTGGTAGAGCACTCGGTTTGGGACCGAGTGGTTGCAGGTTCAAATCCTGTCTTCCCGACCATTTAAAAAATCAAATCTCTTAATTAAGAGATTTTTTAATTAAGAAAATTTTCTAATTAACCATTCGATTTTAGGAATATTGTAATATTTATTAATTAGAAAATATATATCATTTAACAAATCCTCATATTCTTCAGATTTTAAAATAACCTTATCCAACACACTTTCATCTTTTTCACCCTCAAGAATAAGTTTACACAAGTCAAAAAAATAAGAAGGATACATCAACCTAGCAAAAAGAAGCATCAAACTAGATCTAGAAAATTTATGGCTATTCAAAAGTTCCTCAATTTCACTAAAATCGAAAGAATGAAAAATAAATTTATTTTTTATGTATTCTGCAATATCACGAACATCGTAATCAAAAGTAAAAGTCAAAGGATTATACAAATACAAAAAAGTATTATCAACCCCGACTCTATTATGATTAATAGTTACCAACAAATCATCTTTTTTTAAAAACACATCTTTACAATAACTTATTGCATTTTCTGCCATGCCTAAATAATAAGGGAAAATTTCTTGTAATAATGGATATTCTTTATTCAGATCAGCTATTGTATTTTCGAGCAAATCTACTTTGTCACTCCACACTAAATACCAAGGCTTAATATTCAAATTATAATTATAACTACTAAGTGAATAATTAAATTTAGAAACGTCTTTTAAAGTATAATTATCTCTTAAAGCCCCATTAATTCTCAATAAAACATAATTTTCTCCATCCACTTCAGCAAACAAATTACCAAGAACAGTTGGAACAAATGTATTAACATAAATTTTTTTATAATAAAGTCGATTAGAAACATCAGCTAAAACGTTTAAATTACTTACGTCTCCGCTATATGTCATAAATAAATACTCATAATCTTTTACAAAAAAACGAAAACCATTATCTGTAGAATACAGTTTAACTGGAAATAATTTATAAAAATTATTAATAACATTTTTCACAATTATTCACCAGTAAATTATATTTAATAAAATGAAAAAAAGACCGAAGTCTTTAATTTTTAAGCTTATAAGCAAAGTCCTCTCCTTTTCCACCTTCTGCATCAGAATTATAATTTTGAATTGCCTGACTCAAAGTATTTTCAGCAGCCCTTTGCCTTTCCACCGCAACTTTTGCATCATTTTGAGACTTATGAGCTAATCGAAGTGCCTCATCTAACGCCTCATTTTTAATACTAATAAACTTTTGAAGTTTAGAAATTTTATCTAAACATTCTTGAGAAGGATTAATTTTTTCTTCCATCAGTTAAACTACCTTTTTAAAACCTTGATCATTGACAACTTGATCAATTGCATTAGAATAAGCCGCATTATCTGCTTTTAACTGTTGTAAATTTTTCATCATCTGCATAACCAAATTCATTTGTTCTCTTTGAGACTTTACTAAAGCATCTTCCATAGCAGACTTAGCTCTATCATATATTTCCTGAGATTTAATCATAAATTCGTCTAAGTCAACAAGCCCACTTTCAGCAGGAACTTGAGTCATCTCCTGCTGTACAACAGGTTCTGGCTCAACATTTTCTCTAACGACTGGGGCATCAAAAATATTACTACTTTCCACCACAGGTTCAGGCTGTGATGCAACAGAAGGTTGATTAACAGTTTGTTGTGGAGCAACTGATGATTGACTGACAGTTGACTGAGGTGTTGCGACAGGATCTGGAATATTAATATTTCCGACATTAACACTAGTTGCTCCTGGCGCAGCTGGTGTAACAGACGAAGCTGGCTCATTATAAGCCATACCAGGTGCATTTTGTTGTATTACTTCATCAGAAGTTACTTTATTAGCCACATTTTGAGCATCAGAAACATTTTGAATTTCCGGCTCTTGAACAGTTAACTGTGGTTCAACAACCGTTTCAGGGCCAGCAACAATTTCAGGCTCTCTCATGTTAGCAGCATTAGCTAATTTTTCCATATCTGCATTTTTAAGCGCAATAACTCTATATCCATCAAAAACAGACTGATTAGCAGCATTGTAATTAAAATTTCTCATCACACTATCCTCCTTGTACTATTTCTTTCATAGCTTGTTTTACTTTATCCCAAATAGTCTCATCAGTTATACCCACAAGTTTATAAATACCCGGAGATTCTTCAATAACTTCAGAAACATACACTTTACTCATACCTTCACCAGCAGTTTCACCCTTTGATAAAATAATAAAATTTTTATTAATATCTTCAATACCAAAAGAGTTTATCAAATCCACTTCTTCCATCGTGCCATCCATATTTTTAATAGTTATTTTTTTCATATTCACACTCCTATTATCAAATATAATTTTAGCACATATTACTCTCTTTATCAAACATTTTCTTTCTTTAATATAAAATATTTGCAATCATAAGAACAATTTTCCTTTAAATATTTTTCTAATTTATCATAATCATTAATTGAATTAAAACCACTACTACTTTTAAGATTAAACCCTTTTAACCTTAACTTACCATAAGAAATGTCTCCAACTATATAATCATAATCATAAAAATAATCAGTAAACTTACTTAAAAATTCTGCTTCATCAAATGCATCTTTATAATCTTTAACCAATTTATATTTTTTTCCATCAACATCTATTATCATATATATCACATCATAATATTATCACATTAACTAAAACATATCAAATGCTAAATTACGAACTTACTAAAGGACTAGTAGTAGAAAACATTCCACCATAAACAGAAGGAATTTTACCTTGTACCATTTTCACAAGAACAGGAATATCACTTTTAACAGTCACCTTTTTAGACAAAAAAGGCAAAATCACCTGTTCATTAACTTCAACTTCAACATAAATTTTAACAATTGCATTATTAATACCATATTCAATCACATCTGTCTTTACATTACTATATACCGCGCCTGCCAATTTATTTTTAACTGGTATTTTAGGCCCTATATCAGCAATAACAGATGAACCTGTAACAACACCCAAAGGAATATAATAAACAATTCCAGAAACATTATCTTTTTCATAAACATTACTAATTGGAATATCGAGTTCTTTTAGTTTCCCATTATCGAGTAGAATCAAATCTTCTTCAATACTATTAGTAATATCATATAAAATACTATTAACAACACTAGTATTAAAATCAACACTAATAATTTCATTTTCATCATTAACAGTTGTCAAAACCAACTCTTCAAGTCTATCATCATTCAAAAAAGACAAAACAGATTTATTAATTACAGCCATAGCTATTCTTTCAGTTTCAACTTCAGCATAATTAACAAGAATTGGAGTAACTTTACTATTGATTAACTTAAAAATCACTAAAACCACAAAGCAAACCAACAAAAATATAATTGCAATCTTATCTCTAAGTTTAATTGCAAAAGAAAATTTTCTAGTTTTTAACTTCATCCTATTACTCATATTAAATTATAGTGTAAAAAAAAAGAACTATTCTAAAATAGTCCTAAATTAAAAACATAATTCGCAATAACTAGCAAAGTTCCAAGTATTGAAATAACAAGAACAATTAAACTAATAATTACGAGAGTATTATTCTTTTTAACACTCTTTTCAAGTTCTTCAAAGCCTTCAAAATCTTCTTTGCTAAATGTCATAGAATTAGTATAAAAAGATTTATCTATTCCATTAACAACCTCTTTATCTTTTAAATTTTTCAATTCTTGTGTTTTTTCTAACTCTTTATTTTTCTGATCTTCTTCTATTTCTTTAATTATTTCTCTTTTTAAATCTTCCTTAACTTTGTCAGGCTTCATAGGAGGCACTAATTCAACCTCATCATTCGCATCACCCTTTAATTCATCTAACAAACCGACATCATCTTTATGAATAGTAACAGTATTAATTAAATCAATAAGAGTTCTCTCATCAGTATTAAATTCTTCAAGTTCGTCTTTCTCATACTCTTTCTTTTCGTACATTTTTAACTGACTTAATATATCATATTGAGTATTATGAAGTTTTTTATACCTATCTCTCTCATAATTTATTTCTCTGCCTTCTCTAGCCTTTTCCAAAACAGAATTAATATCATAATCTCTGGGTTCTACTTTTTCTTCTTTAACCTCTTTTTCATGTATTTCAGTAAATAAGTTTTCTCTTTTTGATACTGGCTTTTGGTTCATAGAAATCAGATATTTTTTAATTTTTTCCATATCAATGCTTTTTCCACCTGTTTCAATAACTTTAAAATTACTATTAGTTTGAACACGAGAAAGATCCCCATTACTAATGGTTTCATATAAATGCTTATTTTTACCGGTTCTAGTTTCAGAAATTACACTATCATCTTCATTATATCTTTCCATTCTAGAATTCATACTATCCACCAATATTATAATATCATATTTACGCAAAATTTTAAACTACAATTTGATTTTATATTATAATTTAGTATATAATAAATCTTAGGAGGAATAAGTATGGAAAAAATAGTTATTAATAAAGAAGCATGTGTAGGATGTGGTATGTGTGTTCACCAAAATCCAGATTACATAGTATTTGATGAAAACGGACACGCTGAACCAGTTGGAAAAGAAATCAATCCTGATGACAAAAAAAGCATACTAGAAAGTATTGAATGTTGTCCAACTGAAGCTATATGTATTGAAGAAGAAAAATAAAGCAAAAACCTGCTTTATTTTTTTATTTCAAACTATATAACTGTTTAACTTCTTTTAAAGATAACTTTCTATATTCACCGCTTTTTAATCCAGATAAATCCAAAAAAGCATACTTTTCCCTTTTTAACTTTAAAACATCATATCCTAAAAACGAAAACATATCTTTAACCTGATGATTTCTACCCTCAGAAATAACAACTTTAACATAACTATAATCACTTTTTTTATCATATTTTTTTAATTTAAACAAAGCGGGTTTAGTTTTTTTCCCATTTAACAAAATACCCCTACTTAACAAAGTTGCATCATTTTTTTTAAAAAAGCCTTTTACTTTTGCAATATACTCTTTAGTTATATTATTATTTGGATGTGTTAACAAATTTGATAGTTCACCATCATTTGTTAAAAGTATAATACCTGTAGTATCGTAATCCAATCTACCGACAGGATAAATTCTAGTTTCAGTGTTTATTAAATCAACAACAGTTTTCCTACCCTTTTCATCTTTAACAGAACTTATAACTTCTCTAGGCTTATAAAGCAAATAATATTCTTTTAAACTTTTACTAATCACTTCACCATTAACACTTACAACATCACTATCACTAACTTTTACACCAAGAGTTTTTACAACCTCACCATTAACCTTTACTTTACCACTAACGATAAGTTCTTCACTTTTTCTTCTAGAAGCAACACCACATTCACTCAAAAACTTTTGCAATCTTTCCATAAAACATCACAAAAACATTATAAATTACTATTTCCAAAAAAACAACCAATTCTTAATCTTCTTTAATTTACTTTCTTTACTAATAGCATATATTTCTTCTTTATGCACTAATTCATCTTTAACGTAAACATATACATAACCAACTTGTTCATTATCACTGACCTTATCTAGCTTTTTTAATTTTATTTCCAGCCTTATTTTATCTTTTTCATCTTCACTTAGCATAACTTCAAAATCATTTTTAATATATAAGTGATAATCTTTATAATAATCTTCTTTTAAAGAAAATGTATATCTATTAAGTATCATATATTTATCATACTTATCAAAAGTTTCTTCATACAAATTTTTATGAGTATTAAATCTATCAGTATCTTTTATTGTCGCAATTACTAATTCTTCTTCACCTTTTTTAGCACTAGAAACAAAAACATGTTTACTACTAGTAGTATAGCCAATTTTACCACTTGTCGCATACCTATAAAGAGTTAACAACTTATTTTTATTATACCAAATATGTCTTTCTATATTAGAGTCCACAGTATACTTTGTTTGCCCGGTTATTTCCATAAAAGTATCGTTATTAGTAGCATATCTCATAAGAAGTGCCATATCATAAGCAGTAGAATAATTTTTAGTATCATCATCAAGCCCATGTGGATTTTCAAAAACAGTATTTTTCATACCAATAGAGACCGCTTTTCTATTCATTTCATCAATAAACTTATCATAAGGCATAACATTACTAGCGATAACCATTGCTGCATCATTACCACTTTGGTAAATTAATCCATAAAGCAAATCTTTTAAAGTTAACTCCTCACCAACATCCAAGTAAAGCATAGAACCATAGACAGAATTAACCTCTTCACCAGCTTCAATAACCAAATCTAAAGGAGCATTTTCTAAAGCCACCAAAGCAGTCATTATTTTAGTAGTAGAAGCAATCAAATTTTTCTCATTCATATTAGAACTCATTAAAACTCTTCCAGAACTTGCATCCATAACCACATATGCATGTACTGAAGCGTTTACATTAGAGTCTAACAAAAACAAACATAAAAATAAGAATATCAACTTTTTCATAGTAATATATTATGAAAAAACATACTATTTATTACTAACTAAAAAAGCATTATAACCATGCCAGAAACGACACTTATCAAATACAAAATTCCTAAAATCATAAAGTTTTCTTTTAAATTTTTATTATACTTAAACAAAATTAACAAAGCCATTCCACTATTAGCCAAAAGTCCAGCGATTAACGAACCAAAAGAAATCGCATTATTCAAAAACAATTCCGTAATAATTACACTAGAAGCACAATTAGGAATTAGTCCTAATAAACTAATTACAAACGGACCAAAAATACTATCTTTTAAAAATATTGAAGAAACAAGACTACTTTCCAAAGTTTCCATAACTAATGAAATAGCAAAATTAACCAAAAATATAAACACAAATATATGGAAAGTATGTTTTAAAGAAGAGACAAAGACCCCTTCTTCACAATGACAATTCTCTTCATCACAAATACTATAATCAACACTAATTTTCTTATTTCTAAATAACAAATCAATTAAAACACCGAAAAAAATACCTATACACAATTTAATTAACAAAACTTGCAATATAATAGTAATATTTATATTATTACTAATCATTATCGGCAACATCTCATCACTAGTAGCCAAATAAATACTTATTAAAGTTCCCAATGACAAAATTCTTGTAACATATAAATTAGTTGCAACAACAGAAAAACCGCATTGCGGAATCAACCCAAAAAAGGCTCCAACAACAGGCCCAAATCTACCTGAATTTTCAATTATTTTCTCACTTTTTTTACTAAATTTATGTTCAATTAACTCAATAATTAAAAAAGCAACAAATAAAAAAGGAAGAATTTTTAAACTATCTTTTAAAGAATGTAAAAAAATATGTATTACTTCATCTATCATACTTTCACCCCTATAAACAATAGAATTGTAACACTTTAAGTAGAAAAAAGTCAATTTTCTTCTAAAGGATTAATCAAACTTAAAGAAAACTTATTTTTTTCTAAATCAATATCAGTTACATAGCAGGTAACAATATCACCAACTGACAAAATATCACTAGGATGTTTTATATAACTATTAGTAAGTTTAGATATATGAGCCAGTCCATCATTTTTAAGACCAACATCAATAAAAACTCCAAAATCAACTACATTCCTAACAGTACCTTCAAGTTTCATACCAACTTTTAAATTTTCAATTTTAAGAATATCACTTTTCAAAATAGGCTTATCAATTTCATCTCTTGGATCTCTAAGAGGTTTCTTTAAAGACTCAATTATATCAGAAAGCAAATATTTATCAGTTGAAATAGAAGATAAATTATCTAAATCAATATTTTCTAGCACATTTTTCACTTCTTCAGTACCTATATTTTTAATATCAATATTAAATTTATCTAAAATTTTAAAAGCAATATCATAGCTTTCTGGGTGAATTGAAGTCATATCCAAGAGATTATTACCATCTACAATTCTCAAAAAACCAATACTTTGTTCATAGGATTTAGCCGTCATTCCATTTAAATGCCTAACTTCCTCCCTATCATTAAACCTACCAAATTTATTTCTATATTCCAAAATAGAATTAATAAGTTTTTTTGACAAGCCAGATACATAATTAAGCAAACTTTGCGAAGCAGTATTAATATTTACACCAACATTATTAACAACTTTACTAACAACAAAATCTAGTCCTTCCTCCAATTTTTTTGAAGAAACATCATGTTGATACTGTCCAACGCCAATACTCTTCGGATCAATCTTTACATATTCACTTAAAGGATCTTGAAGTCTTCTTCCTATACTAATTGCACTTCTTTCTTCAACATGCAAATCAGGAAATTCACTAATGGCAAGTTTACTAGCAGAATAAACACTTGCCCCACTTTCACTAACTATAATATATTTAACTGGCCTCTTTGAATCCTTAATAACGTCAACTATAAAAGCCTCACTTTCTCTAGAAGCAGTTCCATTCCCAATAGCAATAACATCCACCAAAAACTTATCAATTAACTCCAAAACAATTTTCTTACTCTTATCATACTCACATTTAGGCTCATGTGGATAAATAACACCAATATAAACAGGCTTACCCGTTTTATCAATTACACTAATCTTACAACCAGTTCTAAAAGCAGGATCCAAAGCTAACACAATCTTTTCTTTCATAGGCGGAGTTAACAACAAATTTTCAAGGTTTTTACTAAACAACTTAATTGCTTCATCTTCACACCTTTCAAAAATCTCACTTTTAACCTCCCTAACAACACTCGGAAAAATCAACCTTTTAAAAGAATCTATGATTGCATCTAAAACATAATCCTTAACAAAAGAATCATTATCTTTAATTATTTTACTAGAAAGATAGTTAATAATATAATTCTTATCAACATCAATATTTAATGAAATTACCTTTTCATTAACCGCGCGGTTCATCGCCAAATATCTATGCGATTTAACATATTTCACTGGCTCTTTGTAGTCATAATACATCTCATAAAGCTTACCTTCATCATCACCTATTTTTTTAGTGACAAAAACGCCATTATTAAAAACATAATTTCTAATCCATTTTCTATAATAAGCATTATCACTAATCCATTCAGCAATTATATAAGAAGCTCCAACCAAAGCATCACTAGTAGTCTTAACTTTATCATTAACAAACTTATTAGCCATTTCATTCAAAGAACCTTTTAAAGGAAAAGACATAATCATTTTAGCTAAAGGAGTCAAACCGTTAGAAATAGCCTCAGTTGCTTTAGTTTTTTTCTTTTCCTTAAAAGGCCTATACAAGTCTTCAACTAAAACCAATTTGTCACATTTTAATATCTCATCCTTAAGTTCAGGAGTTAATAAACCCTTTTCATCTATAAGTCTAATAACATCCTCTTTTCTTTTTAACAAATTAACTTGATACTCATAAACCTCACTAATATTTCTTATTTGTTCTTCATTCAAATTTCCAGTAACTTCTTTTCTATATCTTGCTATAAAAGGAATAGTACTTCCTTCACTAAGTAATTTCAAAACACTTCTAATTGAATTTTCGCTAACATTTATTTTAGTACTAATCTCTTTAATAATATTTTCATTCATAACATTCACCAGTAAAATTATAAAATACAAACAAAAAAAAGCATAGACTTTTAAAGAATCTATACTTTTTATTTACATTTATTTATCATCATCTTCATAATTATAAGTACCATGTAATTTTTCTTTAGTAATAGTATCTAAATCTTCCACTACCCACTTATTATCTTCTTTAATAAGATTAATTGTAATTGTATATTCGACATATTCATCAGCCTTATAAAGTTCATCAAGTATATATTTATTGACTTTTAACAAATCTCTATTAGTTGTATCATCCGCATAAAATTCTTCTTCATGTTCATCGATATAATTTTCTGCATCTTTTCTTGCTTTATACAGATCATAAACCTTTATTTTAACTTCAACACTCGCAGTATCACCATCAATATTTTCTCCAGTAACCTCATAAGTCATATCCTGATATTGTCTTTTCATAACATCGATATACTTATCCTTATGTTCAGTAGTTGTCAATCCAGAAGCCTCACTACTAAGTTCCAAATCACTTAAAACACCTTCATCCAAATTTTTATATCTCATCAAAAATTCTTCGGTTTTTTTAGTAGGAGTATTCATATTAAAATCACAACTACAGCCAACTAAAACCAACAAAAACGCGAATACTAGAAACAATTTTTTCATTATGTCCTCCTCATTTATATCATTTACAGAAAGAAAAAATTTATACATTTTTAACGTATAAATTCAAAATTTCATTTAATTTGTTAAGTTTATCACTATATTGACTAGTAACATCTTTAATTAAATCATCATAGCAACTTTTACCAACATATATTTTATTATTCCACTCATAATATAAATACTTAAGAAGTTCTAAATTATCTTTATGATCATTTATCTTTGAAACCACATCATTAATAATTACCTCTTCATCCCTAGTAAATTTATTTACAAAGTTATCTTTACAAACAATATTAAAACTAACATCTTTTACTTTCAAATTATTAGCTAAATCAATAACTTCAAGTTCTTCGCCAATTACTAGTTTACTCTTTTTAACTGACGTTCCACCATCATCTAACATAACAGCAAAAGCATCAAAACCATTAGTTAATACAAAAGCATATTTAACAGTTTTAAGCATTCGGCCTTTATACTGTTGTGCTTTATCTCTAACCAAAGACAACAACTCTTCATCTACTACAACCTTATTATTTAGAAATTTATCATATTTCTTATCACTTAGTTTAATCAAAGGAATTTTTCTATAATGAGTAATACTATCAGTATCTTTCCAATCATAAAAATCATAAAGTCTATCACTAAAATTCAAAGTCAAATCATAAATATAAATCATAACATATTTCCCTTTCTCTTTAACATTGATATAATAACTAAACAAATACCAGGAATAAATGCAATTATTTCTAATCTCCTAATTATAAAATTAACATATTCAGAAAAAGTATACCCCATATTTAACAAATTAATATAAATAATTAAAAAAGATATAGAAATACTTATAAGAACAATACCAATTACAAATAAAACAGCTTTCATAATCATGTAAATCACCATTAATATTTTATTTATTAAATATCAATATTATTATATAATTTAATAGGTGATTAAATTGATAGAAATAATAAAATACATAATATTAGGAATTATACAAGGGTTTACTGAACCATTACCAATATCATCAAGTGGTCACGTATATATCTTACGAAGCGTATTAAATGTTGGTGAATTAACAGATTTAAATTTTGAAATAATTGTTAACTTTGGTAGTTTAATAGCTATTTTACTTATATATTATAAAGATATAAAAAAACTAATTATAAACTTTTTTAAATACTTTAAAGTTAAAAACGAAGAAACAAAAAATGATTTCAAATATTGCATTTTAATAATTTTAGGTGTAATACCAATTGGTATAGTAGGTTTTTTATTTAAAGACCAAATCGAAAACTTTTTAAACAGCACAAAAATAATAGGAATATCTTTTCTAATAACAGCCTTATTTTTATATTTAGTAAGAAATATAAAAGGAAAGAAAAATGACAATGATTTAACTTGGAAAGATGCTTTAATAATAGGATTAGTCCAAATAATAGCTGTAATACCAGGAATTAGCAGAAGCGGTTCAACATTAATAGCTGCATTATTTTGCAATATAAAAAGAGAGAGTGCCTTTAAATATTCATTTATGCTTTATATACCAATAAGTGTTGGAACTACACTATTAGGAATAAAAGATTTAATTACAATGCCAAATATACACGAAATGATATTACCATACGGACTAGGATTTATAGCATCATTAATAGTATCTTTCTTTACTTTAAGATGGTTTATGAACATAGTAAAAAAAGGAAAATTCATTTATTTCAGCATATATTGTTTAATATTAGGACTAGCAGTATTACTATTTTTATAAAAATAAAAAGGCCTTGCTTATAACAAGGTCTTAATTTATTCACTTAAATCAGTAAATTCAAAGTCATCCAAAACTTCCATTTCACTACTATTAGTTCCATCATCGGATACTTCACCAGAATCTTCTATTTCAGTTACATCATCCGTTGGCTTTTCTACCTCAATTTCTTCTTCGACGTCTTCTTTATTATCTTTTTCTTCTACAATCTCTTCTCTATCAGAAGATCCAGAACGTTTCCATAAATTATAAATCTCCTCTTTAATAACTTTAGAGTCAACATATAAATATTGCTGTTGATTTTTCAAAGATTTAAGTCTCTCATTATATTCTATTAATAAAATACTATCAGAAAGCTTAGACAGCTTATTCTCACAAATATCATTACTAGAAATCTCTAGGTTAAGAATATCTAATATTTTCTCTTCTTTACTTATCTCACTTTGTAAAGTTGCATAATTTATGTCAAGATTTTTAAGTTCTTCTTTATAAGCATATATATCATCTATATATTCATTTTCAAGATATCTATTATTTTCAATATCAACTTTAATTTCACCAATAAGTGTATCAATATTCTTTAATTCTTCATCCGAAATATCTAAAGTATTAACGCCATAAAGTCTAGTTTCTAAATAAAACAATTTATTTTCACTACACATTCTAGCCTGTTTTACATCTTCACTTAAATTCTTACTAACACTAATTAAATTAAGAACTTCAGACTTTCTAGCATTAATTCCTTCCAAATTAGCTTTATATTTTGATATTTTTTCTTTATGATAAGTTTGTTTAACATGGATTCGATTTTTTTCTTCTTCGTTGTCATAATTATAACTAGAAACCTTACCTTTCAAATTAACACTCATTTTTTCATAATTATCAATAATTTCAAAAATATTAGATCCGTTAATTTCTTCTTGAGTACATTTCAACTCACAATTTGCCATTTTAACCAAAGAATCAATTTCGTCTTTAACATCATTAATGTCCTTATTCCCCTTAAATGCATCCAATATTTTTCCGCCTAAAACTTCTGCACTGTTTTGCCATACATCGACTGAAGAATCAATGATTTCAATTTCCTTCTTACAATTAGATAACATTAATTTATCTTTATTAAAAGTTAAATCGTCCATATATCTATCATCAGAAATTTTCTTTTCAACTTCATTAAGTCTAATAGTATTGAAATTTATTTCATCCTCAACCCTAATTATTTCCTCTTCTAAATATTTTTTACGATTAACTTCTTTTTCTTTATTATGAATACTATCTAAAGTATCCTCATATTCTTTTTTAATTTCATCAGAAGGCGACATCTCATTTTTTATCATTAATTTCTTAGAAAGCTTATTTAATCTTTTAATATCTTCCTCTAAAGATTTAAAATAAGTTTCTCCGCTTTCCAATGTTCTGTTAAATCCCTCTAATTCAGAATAATACTCTTCCTTTTCTTGGTTAAGTAACTTAATCATTTTCTCCAAATAGCTTTTTTCATTTAAATCTTTATCCTTATCCATCTGGAGAATATAATCGTCTTTTTCAAGCTTGTCATCTAGTTTATTTTTTTCTTTAACTAATTTTTTCTTTTTTTCTTCTAACCTCACCACTTCATTAGAAACCACTTGAACTCCCAAATCTGTACCAGATTTTTTTACTAAAATATTAATCAAATCTTCTAATGCTTTATAGTTCATTATCCCAACTCCTTTTTACCAATCCAACTCTATTTTGTTGGATTCTTTTTTTTCTTCTTTTTGTTCTGATTTAATAACTTCTTTCTTATCTTCCACTTCTCTACAATTACTTTCCACAACAAGTGGTTCATCGGCAACTAATTCAATTTTTTTATTTTCAACTAACTTATCATTATCTGCATCTTCACTAATCATTTTATCTAACTTATCAGGTTTTAATTTTACTGGCGAATCATCTGAAGAATTTTTTGACCATTCCCTAATTAGTTCTTCTTTAACCATATCAACATTTACATATATAACATCTTTTTTATTTTTTAATTCATTTAATTCAATTCTAATTAGCTCTTTTTTATTAAGATCTTTTATCTTTTTAGTAAAATCTAAATAATCATCATTATTTAATCTTTGTTCTATTCGATTTAACTTATTATTACTCTTATCAATTTCTTTAGATAACATTGTTTTCTTATTATTGCATTTTTCTCTATTTACATTTACTTCATTCAAAATATTATCTGTTTTCTTAAGAATATTTAATACTTTTTCAAGTTTTTCCTTAATATTAAGTTCAATATCCTCGATTTTTTCCCATACTTCTAAAGTTATACCCTTATCCAAAGAATTCTTTTTTAAACTATCTAAAAGTTCTACATCTTTTTTCACATTAGCAATGTAAGCATTTAGCCTTTCTTTAATCATTTGCTCTTTATGTTCAACATCTTTTAATCTTTCTAATTCATTATCACATAAGATAATTTCATTAGAACAGTTGTCTATACTATTTATTAAATACTCTTTTAACCTAACATCTAAATCCTTTTCCTCTTGATTAATATAATCATTAGATTCTATTTTCAAATTCAACTCATTGTATTCATTTTCAAGTTTCTTAAGCTTAGAATATACATAACTCATTAAAGACTGATCATTTTTTAATTCTTCATCTTTCTTTGCAAGATTAGACAAAAACTCTACTTTGCCCCTTACATCCATATATGATTTATTATTTTTATAGCAATTCAACAAAGCCTTACCTATAACTTCAGCATTATTTTCCCAATTAGCCTGTCTAATTTTTAAGTTTGCAATAAGTTCATTTTTAGTAGCTTTTTCTATATCTTTATTATTTTCAAGTTTACTTATAGTTTCCTTAGTTTTTTTTAGTTCATTCTCAGAATAATTCTTATTAATATCATATCCTGCTTTTTTTACTAAAATCTCAATAAGACATTTAACTGCTTCATAATTAGTATCCATATTGCCACTTCCCTTATTTTCCTATATTAATTTTAGCATAAAGTATTTTTAAAAACAATAGTTTTTTATTTTACATTTTTTTACATTTTTTGTTTACATGTAAATAAAAAGGAATTATTTTTTATTAATTCCTTCAAGTGCTCTTAATACCTCAATTGGTAAAGCAAAAATTATTGTATTAGATTGATCACTACTTAAATCATTTATAGTAGAAAGCGTTCTTAAATGTAAAGCTCCAGGAGACTTAGCCATTGTTTCAGCTGCTTCTGCAAGGTTTTTACTTGCTTCCACTTCACCAACAGCTTTAGTAATAACAGCTTGCTTTTCACGTTCAGCTTCAGCTATTTTTGCAATTACTCTTTTCATTTCTTCTGGCAAACTTATATCTTTAAGTTCTACATTTGCAACTTTAATTCCCCACGGATCAGTCGCTTCATCTACTATAGAACAAATCTCCCCACTTATTTTTTCCCTTTCAGTCAAAAGTTCATCCAAGCTTACCGTTCCAACAACATTTCTCATAGTTGTCTGAGCAAGTTGACTAACAGCGTAATTAAAATTTTCAACAGCTAAAATTGCTTTAGAAGCATCAAAAATTTCATAATACAAAACTGCATTTATTTTAATAGAAACATTATCTTTAGTAATTGCTTCCTGTTCAGGAACATCAACAGCTTTTGTCCTAATATCAACTTTTCTAAAAGACTGAAAAATTGGCACAACTATATTCCACCCAGGATTCATTATTTTAGAGAACTTACCTAAAGTAAATTTGACACCTCTCTCATACTCATTTATCTGCTTAACTGAAACAACTAGAAAACATATAATTAAAACTAAAACACCTATTAACATAATATACCTCCTAGTAATAATATAGCACAATTAATTTAATAATTCATCATCATTATGAACAATTTCTACATGACTAATAGAATCAAACCTTTTAGTGATTTTTTCTGTTGTAACATGAATATCCCTAACATCCTTGCTAACAGTATCAATACTTCTAGACAATTTATCCCATCTAATTCTATATTTACTAAACTCTTCCCCCAGTTTATTTAATTCTTCGTGAATAACACTTGTATACTTATCTCTTTCCATTCCCATTAAAACTGCTTGAATAATGGTGAGCAGACTCATTAAAGTCGTTGGGCTACTTATCCAAACATTTTTACTTTGAGCATAACTTATTAAATTAGTATGATAAGCATTAATTTCCGCGAAAATAGCTTCAGCAGGTAAAAACATAATTGCTTGATTACTTGTTTCACCGCTTATAATATACTTACTACTAATCGCATCAATATGCTTTTTAACATCATCCCTAAACATCTTTTCACGTCTTAATTTTTCTTCTTCAGTTATACCTTTTTCCAACATATATCTGTAATTTTCCAATGGAAACTTTGAATCAATACAAATATTTCCTAAAGGTTCTGGGCCAAACACAATAGCATCTGCAATATACTTATTACTAAGTGTATATTGAATTTTATATATTTTATCATTCTTTTCACCAAAAACACTAGATAAAATATGTTTTAAATTAACTTCACCAAATATACCACGACTTTTCTTATCAGTTAAAATACTTTGTAAGCTAACAATATCATTACTTAAATTATCAATTTTCTTCTGAGCTTCATCAATCTTAGCAAGCCTTTCCAAAACACTATTAAAAGTTTTATTAGTTTTTTCAAAATTAACATCAATTCTTTCATTTACTTTATCATTAATTTGAACAAGTTTATTTTCAATTTCCGAACGTAATTTTTCAAAGTCCCCATTTACAATTTTAGAAAAATCATATTTAAAGTCACCAATTTCCTTAGTTACTTCATTTTCAATTTTTAAAAGTTTTTCAATAATTTCACTTTCATTCACTCGTTTTATTTTAAAAAACATAAAAATTGCAATTAATATCAAAACTATTAATAAACCTATAACAATATAATCTACTATCATACATCATTCACCTAAAAACATTTTAACACCAAACAAATATTTTTGTCTATTCCAAATTAACTTTTTTATTTACAAAACGCGAAATAATATACATAATCATAACCAAAGCAAAAATACGTATTAAAATAATGGGATGTTTTAAACTTTCTATAAAGCTTGTCCCAATGTATCCCCAAAAATAAACTAAAGAAATTTTTCCCATGAAAATACCAGCAAAATATTTTTTAAAACTCATATCGCTTAACCCAGCTGCAATATTTACAAGAAAAGCTGGTGTAAAAGGTATAGCAGTTAAAATAACTAATTCACTTAAAGTCATACTGCTTACAGTCTTCATAAATTTTTTTAATCTACGTTTAGAATTGGTAAAATTACAAAATTTTTTATAAAAACCTTTTCTAAATATAAAAAATGACATAGCACATCCCAACAACGTAAAAATCCAAGAAATAATAAAACCAATTAAATTACCAAAAGTCATAAAATTTAAAGTAATAAAAACTGCTAAAGGCAAAATTGGAACAATTGACTCAATAACAATTAAAAAACAGCCAAAAACTGGGCCCCAAATTCCCAGTAAATTTATAATTTCTAAAATATATTCCTCAATTTTCGAAAATACTCCCAATTCTATCACTAACTTTCTAACATAATAGTATTATACCCCAAATAATTTAAAACTACCACTAATCTCTTACTTAATTTGCCACTTTTACAGTAAATATAATATATATTATCTTTACTTAAATAATGCCTATAATTATTAACAAGTTCATCATAGGGAATATTTATAGAGTTAGGTAAATGCCATTTATTATAATCATATTTATCTTGTATATCAATAATCCTTATATTTTTTTTATTTTTTATATTAAAATAATTTTCTTTAAACATTATTTAACACCCATTATAATTTATGAAAAAAATTTAATTTGTCATAGTAAAAAAACATCAAAAAAGAATAGATTACTATTCTAAACTTTATTGATACCTATATTTAAAAGTGATTTCAAGATCTACATTTATATCCTCTGACATTTCTTCCAAAGTTCTTCCTAAAGTCTCCTCAAATTCAGTTCTTTCCAAGAATTCATCTAAAACTAAAAATGATCTTATCTTATATTTTATCATATATCTAGAATGAACATTAGTGATTTCCTCCCTATAATATTCATTATCAGAGTTAACGCTCGAATAAGTTACAAATCTTGACCAATCAGTATACCTAGTTAAGTCCTCATCTTTATATATATAAGACTTAGAAGGAGGCGTTGCTGAATAAGAAGAATAATATCCTCGTGCCTCACCATTATACCATTTCCAAAGATAATCAAAATATCTATACATCGTTATCTTATTATCATCATCTCTTTTATATCCATCTTCCGGCATATCTGGATAATATTCACCATTATTCCACCAAACAATGTTCCCATTATCATCTTTTTTATACCACCTGTAACCATTTCTATTAGATATTACTCTGTATGACTTTTCTTCAGGATAATCTATACTCCATTCAGAATAATCGCTTTTAATTTCTGTCCTTTTATCTTTATTAACATAACCACTAGGTTGTTCACTACTAAAATCACTATAATCGTTATTATTTACTTTATACCACAACCATAATTTATCTCTATAACTATAAAATGTTTTATCTTCTTTAACAATTTCAGTTATAATAGCTTCATCACTGATATCAGGCAAATCTTCTTCATCTAAAGGTAACATAACACCATTAGTTTCTTCAGTACTTATCTCTTCATAAGGAATATATTCACTCCAAGGAGAATTATTATTTGTAACATTATAATAATTTATGTAAACTATTACATCAGCATTTAATTTACTATTATATTTAGATTTTTCATTTTTAAAATCACTTTCTGAAGCTGAACAATAATTACAATTTTCCAAATAAAACGTTTTTATGAATTCATCATTAACTTTTGTTATTTTGACTTCTCCAGAACAAACTTGATCTTTAAAAGTTACTTTTTTTACATTATCTAAATTAATAACTACACTGTCCCCATTTATAGTTGGCCAAAGATTATAACTCATAACATAAGAATCAACATAATTACTTAATTCTTTTCTAATATTATAGCAATTACTATTTCTAACTCCAGAAATAATCAAATTAATAATAATTATAATAATTACAACTGGAACAACAATTACAATAATTTTAATAATAACTTGCTTGCTATTTGAAATTTCCTTTGCATGTTTAGAAAAAATACTTGTAAAGCTATTTATTATTTCATCAATTATCTCATTAACCTTTTTCATATTTATATTCCCTTTTCCTATACTTCATCATCAAAAAAATCATCAAAAAAATCATCATCTATAATATTATCATTAACAACTATACTTTCTTCATCGATATTAATATTAGGTTTTTCAATTTTTGGTTGCTCTTTTAATTCTTTTTCATCATCAATTAATTTTTTGTTTATCAAGTCATCTGATAAAACACTATTTTTATTACTAACCTGACTGTTTTCTTCATTACGCTGTGAATTTAATTTGTTTGCCTCTTTTTCTTTTTTTTCTTCTTCTTCTAACTCGGCAATTTTAGCATCAATACGTTTTACTAAATCATCAACATCTACTGTAGACTTTGTATTGTTACCAACATTCGTCGGCGCAAATGACCTATCAGGAAAAGAAAACTGTGGAGGGAAACTCATCATACCAGTATTTATAGCTTTACCAAAACCACTTTCTTCACGTTTTTTATCAACAAATTCTTTCAAATCAAAAACTTTTACATCATCCACTTGAGTTTCTGGATAACCACTTTTTTCATATGTCTGTCCCCAATCTATTTCAAATGAAGGGACAAGTTTAGTTTTAAAAGGTTGATTCCTAAATCTTTTAACAATAATTTCAAACTTTTTCATTTGCTGCAAATCGCTAACAGAAACAAGTGGCCTAACAGGAGGAAGTGGTTTATCTTTTTCAGCTTTAGGTTGAACATCACCACATAATTTACTGAATTCTTCCAAAGCTTGATATTCTGTAGTCATAAGATAAATCATATTACCACAGTTTCCTTTGATAGTTTCAGCAACCTCTTTCCCATAAACTTTATTTAACTGGCTAAAGTTTTGAATAACAAAAGTAAATCTAATACGCCTACTACGACTAGCTGTAACCATACTTTCAACATCTCTCAAAGCAGGCATATTTGCAAACTCATCTAGCAAAAAATTTGTTCTTATTTTTAATTTGTTTCCTTCTTCTGTTTGAGCCACTTCAATTAAACTTTCATAAATTTGTTTAACCAAAATTGTAGCCAATGCATGGTACGTGGTTTTCTCATCATGTATTTTTATAAATAAAGCAGTTTTTTCTCGACCAATATCTCTTAAATCAAAATCACTTCTACTCAACATTTTAGACAATTCTTCACGAGAAGAGAAAATTCTGATTTTTTGTTTAAACACTGACACTATACTTCCCTTTGTCTCCGCAGGAGAATTAATAGTAGAACTTGCACTTACATACGCGCCACTAAGAGGATCTTTAAGTTTAAAGTATTCATTAATATATCTTGTTGCGCCAAGTCTATCTTCACCCATACTATGCATTAAATTTATACTATTTAAGTTAACTTGACTTTCATCAACAGCATCTTCAAACAAACCTAACGCAAGACCAGTAAAATAGTCAGCGGCATTGTTTTCCCAAAAAGGTTCAGCCTTATTATTAGGATCAATTAATATATTATTACCTAAGTCTTCCAAAAGTTCTTGACTTTTATCATGATTCCCTTCTTTCCATAACCTATATGGATAACTAAAAGGATTCCAGCAAGCGCCATATTTAGGATCACGGAAATTCAAAATAATAACTTTATACCCATGATCACGCAACATATTAGCATTGTTTTCGTATATTTCCCCTTTAGGATCAGTTATTATCATGCTTTCTCCACGTTTACCTAAAATCTTTACCATAGAATCAAGAATAGCCCACGTTTTACCGCTACCACTAGCTCCCATAATCAAAGTATGATTTTCACCATCATCAACCCACGCATTACACTTTTTTAATTTAGAACCGTGTATTTTTTTTCCCTCAATAATAATTGGAACTCCAGAATGATCATAATCATTATTAAACAATTCAATCTTTTTTATATCATAGGCTTTTTTCATATCTGATTCTTCCATCCATTTTGCCCATCCGCCTTTAGTGTCTTCTTTCTTCTTAGACGTATAACCAAAACCCTTTTCACGTTCAAAAAAATATGAAGAAACACTCATAAATACACCAACTAATGCCAACAAATAAAAAACCAATGTGGACACTATTAAATCAGAGCCAAAAGCTGGAAAAGGATTTAAACCATAAAAATAGCCATAATTTGAAAAATAATGTAAATTAAGCACAGCTATAGCTACAAGATATAGCAAAAATATACAAAATATAACAAAAATAACTACGTCTTTTACAGTCGCCCTAAATTTTAGTTTCATACACGACACCTCACCTAGAATATTATAACATAAAAAAAACAAATGAACAACTTAGATTTCATTTGATTTTTCTATACGTTTTTTTATAATTTTACACAAAAATATAAACAAAACTACACTAACAATAAACAATAAAATCCAAAAAAACAAAGGGAAAATATTATATATATAAGCAATTATATTTAATTGATCTGTAAATTCAATTTCAAGAGTCTTTTCTTCATCTGTCGGTTCAAATTCCCACTTATAAATCCCCAACATGTTATTTGCACTACTAGCATTTGTTTTAACTTTATAATTAGTTACAAGTGTAACATTCAAATTCGATAGTTCTACCTGAGTAGTATCATCATAATAATAATTATATCCACTTAATTTTACAACTAAATTATCCCCATCATTATAAACATCTCGATTTAAAAATGCCATACTTAAAACTTCGTTAGAAAGTAAATCCTCTATATTTTTATGATTTTTTTTCAAAATCATATATGAACTACCAGTTCTTTCTTTTAAAGACATTTTATACTTTTCCAAATTATAAGATTCTCTATAACTGTTAACAATTCCATTAAAATAATCTTCAATATTTTCGTCATTCTGATAAATTATAGAATTATAAACACCAACAGTTACTTCTTCAGTAATATCATTAGAAGAATTATAAATTATTTTATAGTCTATTTCACAACCAGATACAAATAACAAAATTGTAATTAGTAAAAATAATTTTTTCATATCATACCTCTTGATTATTTTTTAATTTTTTATAAATTTTAAAACCTAAAATTATTAAAGATAATACTATTACAATTACAATCATAATTACAGCATACAATATAAAACTATAATTTTTAGGATTATCCTCATTTTTATCAATTTCAAATTCTATATTTATACTTTCATATGGCTTAAAATACCATATGTGCTTCCCGTTTTTTTCTTCATCAGCATTTGAATACGTAACCTTTTTATCAGTAATTAAACTTATTTTTAGTTTATCAAAGTATTCACAATAATATTCACCATATGCTGTAATATATATTTTTTCTTCATCTTCAACAAAATCATGATATTGTACGCAATTATTTAAAACACTGGAAAACTCATATGAAACTTTATCAAATGTAGCAGTGTATTTTAGATCATAATAATTTTCACTAGTCTCTTCATAATTTACTTTATACGGATTCAAGCCATCAATATCATAATATTGTTTTTTGTTGACAAAATACGATAAATCTTTATCTTCGCTGCTTTCATCTTCGGAATTATAGTAATCAAAAACTTCAATAGAATCAGAAAACACATTATCTTCGTATTTGAGGGTATATTCAGCATCGCATCCAGTTATAAAAAGTAACAATATTAGTATTAATAATTTTTTCATATTTTATATTATCTCCTTTTATAATTTTTTCTTTAATTTATATTAATGAGCTTCATATTAATACCATGAACCATATCCAAGAATATCGCTATCGTTTATAGATTCGATTGATTGAATAACACACTCTACTCCGTCTATTTCTCCCCTAGGACAATTTGCAAGTTGCTCTTTTGTTGCATCATACCATGAAGTAGATTTAACATTTCCATGAACATACACAAACTTATCTCCAATAACTTCAGTTACTATTCCTACATGGTCTACACCACTACGCTTTGGGCTCCAATCAAAGAAAACAAAATCTCCAACTTTCGGAACATAACTTCCGTTTTTATTATAAATTGTTCCATTTTTATTGTTTTTAAAATAATTTTCTAAATCTTTAGTTCTTGCGGTATCAATTTTAACAAAATTATATGCACCAGTTATTCTCATAACTTTTGATAGAAAATCAGCACACCATGCCGATGCTAATTCTTTATTTAAAGCTTGATCTACTTGATTCTTATTCATTCCCACATATTTGTATAGTTCTTGTATAAATTTTATTACATCGTTATATGTTGCTCCAGTGTTTGCCTGTGAACTACCAACTCCACAGTTATTAGTTACATATTCTGCTAAAGCGTCTATATTTTTTCTTTCTGGTCTACCTTCACAACTTCCGCTTCTTTCATAAGTTTCGCAAAACAAATCACTTAATTCTATAGCTCTTGACTTATTATACTTTCCACTACCTAATAAACTTGAATACAGCGAAGAATAATCTTCCGTATCACCAAACTCACCACCAGTTAAATCATGTAGTAAATAAGAAACCTGTGCTTCCGTAGAAGAATAATTACCATTATAATATTTATCAACATAATTTTCAAGCAAAGTTCTACGTGTGTCTTTCCATTGAAATAATCCATATGCTCCTTTACTATTTTCATTATTAGGATTGAAAGTACTTTCAGCTGACGCATTAATCATCAAAGCTACAACCGCGCTATCACTAAAACCTGCTGATTTAAGTAATAAACATAACAGTTGTTTCGCTGAACCACCTGACGTTGACGGATAACTTGGAGTAATTGTAATTTGTCCTACTTCACAAGTACCACTAATTTCACCACCAGCTAATTCCATTAAAGTAGGGTATGGGTCCACTGCAGTTGATTGTTGCCAAATATCCCCTCCAACTCTAAGCTCGAAATGTAAATGTGCTCCTGTTGAATATCCAGTACTACCAACTGTTCCAAGTTGATCACCCACTTTTACAACATCACCAACTTTTGCCATCCTCCTAGACATATGAGCATATAAAGTATATACATTTCCCGTACTTGTTGAATGTTTAACAACAACATAATTACCGTATCCATGATATGCATTTTCGCTGGCAACAACAACACCCTCTTTCCAAGCATAAATTGGAGTTCCGGCTTCAGCTGCCAAATCTATACCATCATGAAAATTCGAAGTCGTTCCTGCTGGAGTATTTATAGGATCTCTCGGACCATAACACGAAGTTATTCGGTACTTTCCTGAAGGCAATGGAAAAACTTCAGTTCCACTTTCGTTATAAGATTTAGTCCATCTGTTTGATACGTATCCACTAGTATCATATCCTAAAATTTCATCATACAAATCTTTTTGCTCATCAATATATTCAATTGTAGTTTCTATCTCTAATGGTGTTATATCGGGTTCATAATCATAAGAACTACCCTCTTCAACTTGAAACTCACTTCTATAGAATGGAAATCTATTATATATCCATCCATGTTGATAAGTATAAGATTCACCATTACTATAATTTACAGCAAAATTACCAGTTCCAGCTGGCTTAGTATTATCTACTTTTACACTAACATTTCCTCCTTCTTCTTCGCTCGTATCTGCCTTAGCATAATACTTATTAAAGTCTGAAAAAATCTCATGATTATTATTAATCTGAGAATAACCGTCAGTTACATCCCTAAATTTAAAAAACCAATTTGCCGTATCTGTTGAACCATCCAATACATATTTGTATTTACCATCGCTTTGATCATTTAAAGCCGCCACAGCATTTTCCGCATACATTTTTAACTTACATTCTTGATCGCTACTATAATATGCCTCATAAAGATTACGAAAATATTCATAACCAAATGCTATTTCATGTTTTGAATCTGATTTGTAATTTATAACACCTGTCTTTCCCCATAAATTCTGTGTATCACCAGTACCAACTTTTTTATAATCATTAGAACTGCTATCAACTGCATATCCAGAAACATATGCCCCAAACCTTAAATACATATAATATTTGTCATAATCTAATCTATAACTATCATTATCTATTTTCATACATCCCATATAAATGGTACAAGTTTCTTCATTCGTCTCTTCATCAGTTTCACATTTTCTATCAACTTCACCCCATAAATATGTTGGATAAAATTCATGATAAACTAAATTATCTATTAAATCTTGAAGATCTTCGGGATTTTTAGTTGTTAAAATATCTTCATTTAATAATGATGCCAATACACTTATTGGATTAGATGGATTAACTCTACTTTCTTTATCTAGAAAAATATCGTTGCCTTCATAAGTTAAATAAGAACTTTCATAATTTTTATATGACAATTCCAAATATTGACTAGAAAAAGTATAAGCAAGTGTTGATACTATAACACCTAAAGGTAAATCATTTTTATCAATTTCTTCCCCTTCCCTAGTCATTTGATCTAGTTTGTCATCAACTTTTCCTTTTAAATATACTGCAGCTTGTGCTTCTGAAACATTACCTAAAAAATTACCAAATAATCCTTGCCATATATTACTAATTTTTTGCCATACTGTTAACTTTGCCTCATCTCCAAGCAATTCATCTAACTTTTCCACTTCTGTGTTTGTAACATTACAAATTCCACCGGCTGCTACATAATCTTCACAGTTTTCATCTTTTTCATTAGAGTCATACTTATTTATTACATCCACTTCACTTACAGAATATTTAGACGATACCGGTTCAATAACGTTATAATACATTAAATTAAAAAAAAGAACTAAAAATAGAATTATAATAATCAATAAAACTACGCCAATTATAATCCACCCTACTGGAGTCGCAGCAGCGGCTGTCGTTGCAGTTGCGGCTGTCGCCGTTGTAGCTGTAGCAGCCGTCGCCGTTGTAGCCGTAGCAGCCGTCGCCGTTGTAGCCGTTGCAGTTGTAGTTGTTGTAGCCGTTGCAGCTGTCGTTGTTGTAGCTGCACTTCCAGCAGTCTTTCCTGCTGCAGACGCAACATCAGCGACATTTTTTACCTTACTTGCACTTAATTTACTTTGTATAGCATTAACATTGTTATAAACATTTTTTGCATTTTCTACACGATCATAAAAATCAGAATTATTATTTTGCTGATTATCCGACTGCTGAAATTCCTCAGGCGTCAAATTATTTTGATCATCCATAATTTACCTCCACAACTAGTGAACTACAAACCTCCACCACTTCCAAAAGAATCTAATTCTTCTTGTGTAACAACAACATTTATTCTCATCCTTCTAGAGCCGCAAATAAACAGAGCTTCACCTTGATTGTATCTTTTTACACTTTCTCTTTCTTGATCTGTCAAATCAACTAACCTAGAAAGATCTTCCACTGCCTGCTTCTTTAAACCCATAATCAAATAATATGAAGCATTATCAAAAATTGCTTTTCCATGAACAAATACCTCAGGACTTGCAAAATCGGTTGGTTGCTGCGTAATAATTATCGTCCCCGTATTATATTTACGACTTCGTCTTTGAACTTGCGCTAAAAATTCAGCACCTAAAGTATTTTTATCCGCAAGAAGCGTATGTGCTTCATCGACCATTAATACAGTATTATTATTTTTATCAAGACATAAACTCCAAGCATGTTTTAAAATGTTAAAAAATAAAGCATTTCTAATATTAGCATCACTATTCATTAATTCCTTAATATTAAATACTATAAAATCACTATCTGGTCTAACAGTCGTATGCCCCGTAAAATAGTATCTAAGTTCTTTAATCAACGGTCTAACTTTTAACTCCAATTTTTCCATAATATCTCTTTCATGAGTCCTATCAATCATTGAAGTTAATCTTCCCTTTATAGTGGCATACACATCATCAAAAGTTGGATAATCTTCACTTTTAAGCTTAGAAAAATCTGTATCCATGTTTATTTTAAATCTACTATATGTATCTTGAACCATTTCACTAAACAATGTTAAAACATCCTCTTCTATGTCAGGGCTATAATACTTCATAAAAGCTTTTAACGTTTGTAGTCCTCTCGTAATAATAGCATACCCAGCAGTACTAGCGTTTTCTTCTTCGTCCAAATCAGCAACTATTTCTAATGGATTTATCATGCCATACTTACCACCACGACCTAAATCTATCGAATCACCGCCATATAATTGGGTCATTTCATAAAGCTCATTTTCTGGATCTATTGCAACAATTTTATTACCATTACGTATATTAGTCCTAAGCAATAATTTAGCTGCTGTACTTTTACCACTTCCAGATGTACCAAGCATAATCATATTAGCATTGTTCCTATTAAATTCCTTTTTAATCTGATATAAAAATTGGTTAAATAGTATTACTCCACCGCTAAAATCTACTCCCAAAAGGCAAGATAATCCAGGATCTTTTATACTATCGAACACATAAGGATACATTGCACCCATAGTAACAGAAGGTATTGGTGTTCCTATTCTATCTTCAATATCATTTTTAGGAAAAATTGGTAGACAACTTTTTAATATTTTTTCTTGTTCGTATCTCAATGTTACACCTTTCATTCCCATCGCATCTAGATAATTTTTAACTTGAACTTTTTTCTTTTCCAGTTCTTCTTTACTATCAGCTGTCAAAATAACATGCATTTGAAAATCAAAAATCCTAGCTTGCGTTGCAGTAAGCATTGTAATAAAGCTTTCGATGCTTTCATAATCTTGTCTAATTCTCTCCTGGATAGTTCTATCATGTTCATTTTGATATTTAACTTTCATGTCAGCAATTTCTTTATTTAGCATCTTCGATAAAACGCTAAATTGTATTGGAATATGCTTTATTACAATTTTAATTCCACTCATCTGCGTCAGTTCTGCTAAATAGCCTTCAGGAATAGCTTTCGGATAACTAATGATAGTTAATATTGTCATATAAGTATCACTTATAATCATTTCTCCTGGTTTGAAATCTAAACCTTTAGGAGCCAATTGACTTTTTAAATTCATACACCTATCACCGTCCCAAATTCAGTCGTAACGCCACCATTTAAAAATCCATCAAGTAGAATTCTTAAATCGTCATTACTTACTTGTCTAGCAACTAAACCCACAGTTGCTAAATTACTAATTAAATTTTGAATTCTTTTTTGTATTATTTCAGGCCTTTTATCTTTGAATAATATATAATATTCAGTATCTGAAACCCCAAGTTCTTTGCCCATAAACAAATTAGCTTTATTTATATCCTGCATTATAAGCTTTCTCATTGCTGGAGTTTGCACACTATTATATAATAATTGCAATTGAGACAAATAAACATTTATATCTACTGGCCTATCTGCTACAATTAACCAAAATTCATAATCAATAGTATTGTAAAAATTTCTCAAATTAAATATTGCATTACTTTGACTTTGGCTATCCATAATAAAAATATTTTTTGGCTGAATCTTAACTCCAGTAACATTATAACCATTTTCAATCTGAATTGCACCATTTAATATAGATTTCACTGGGAGCCAATTTTCAGCATATTTTTGAGCTTTTGAATTAATCTTCTGAGTACTCATTCATTACACACCAACCTTTCCATACATATACCCTTCTATTGCTATAAAAATCCAACGCATCTTTTAAATACATCATAACATTATGATAATTTGGCATTGGCATTACCAATATTGCAGTAATTACTATAGGTGCTAATTTGATAATTAATGCCACAAGAGCTGTCGATTGTATCACAAACATCAATATTAATGTTGCACATGCTCCTATAAAGAATATTAACAAATCAATGGGTCTAAACATATTAAATATTAACTGACCTTTTTTACTGTTAGCAGGTATTAAATACATACTTTTTTCCTCCTTTTAATTTATTTTTTATTTTTTGGTGCCTGCATATTAACCAATTTATGAATATCTGAACTTGTATAAGCTTTATTAGCTGCTTGTGCCGCATCAAAATTCTTATCAGCTTCAATATACTTATTATTTAGTTCAGCTGCTGCCGTGTTCAAATCTCCAAATGTTCCAATAAGATTACCAACGCTTTGGCTAACACCATGTACAGTATAATTAACATCTTGAACTTCCTTAGCAATAGATGATTTTAAAGAATTTAATTCAGCATATGCAGCAGTACCATTTAATCCAGATTGACCATTATAAAATCTTTCAAGTGCAAGTTCTTTACCAGAAACATAATTCATGGCATTCTGAAATTCGCTTAATGAAACTCCAGCACCATTACTTCTTACAATTGCAAGATTTCTAGCATATTCCACACCCATATTCTTGATCTGTTGATCATTAGATTGCATCATTGCCTTAGCAAAATAATCTTGACTATTGCTTTTTAAATTATTAACTTTAGATAAATAGTCATTAAATTTATTTTTATTAGCTTCTGCTACTTTAACTGCGTCAGATAATCTCTCAGTTTCCCCAGCATCATATTTATCATATCCAACCTGTTGTAACATTTTACCTTTAGCATAGTTACTATAACTTCCAGACCTTTTAATTTGACTTGCGGAAGCATAACTATTAGCTACGCTTCCTAACGTGCTTTTACCAAAAGCAGTTAAGCCATTTTTAAGACCTGCCCTACCAGCAACTCCACCTTTCCATGTATTAGAAGCTATATGTCCTGCTAAATCTTTTCCTCTAAGACCTGCCTTATGTCCCGTAATTGCACTAGCTCCCAAAGCAAAAGCTCCGCCAAATAATCCACCCAAAAATCCTTTTGGACTCTTTCCACCAGAGCTAATATCTAAACCAAATAAATCAGATATCATTTTTGGAAATTCCTTAGCAAATTTTAACATTGCTATAATCAATATTAAATTTAAAACCAAATTTCCACTACTTTCAGTGTTAATTTTATCTAATATAAATCCAATTGTAGGATATATAAGCATAACAACAAGCATTCTTACGAAAATATCTATATAAGTGCTTGTCAAGTATGTAATATATTTTTTTAAAAATCCTTGGGTACTAGGATTTATATTCATTATAATTGGAAATGGTGCTACAATTTGCAGAACAAACAATTTGAAAATCCTTATACCTACGCCTATTGCTAACTGTATAAAATAATAGCAAAATACTAAACCAACAATAGTTGAAATAATTGGATACTGATATTCAATATAAGCACTGTTACTAAACGGTAAAAGGCCTAAGATTGGTGCGCCTCTTTGCACCGCGTCAATAGCATCGCTAATAGTATCAAATTTTGAATCTGATAAATCCAAAAAGATACTCACCGGCCCACCAGCTAAAACACTACTAACAACATCCATAAATCCAACTTTATTATCATATCGGAAGAAGAGCAAAAAAACATTGTTCATAAATACATTCCCCGAATTATTCATCGTCCAAAATGATCCATCTTCATTTTCAGATGCTTCTATCATATTTTCATTTAAAACCAATCTCATAATAGTATCATTTTCTACTACAGCAATCTGAAAACCATTTAAAACTTCAAAAATAAAAGGAAAAATTATCAACAAAGCAAAAGATGTTACAACATTTTTAACTATTGATTCACCATTGGCACTAAGTTTTTCTGGATCAGCCATAAATTCTAAAAGAGACTTAATTAATACAAATAAAGCTAAAATCCCAATAAATACCTTTATTCTATCTATAACAACTTGAAAATCGCCTAATTCTGTAGTTATATTCCATTTACATAAATCTAAAAAAGTATTAAAAAGCCAACCTGCAAGTGTATAAACAAAACCATCTAAAATTAAACTGATTTTATTAAAAACATCAAGAATCCACACAGTAAATAAATTATTTAAAAGAAATCCCATAAATCCTCCTATTTAATTCCGCATAATATACCAGTTTTTCCAGTTAATAATTGATAAATATTTTCTATTAAAGTTGGCGTTATAAAAATTAATATAACTATTATGAATCTTACAATACTTCGATGTATAACCGTACTAGTGTCTGCCTCCTTATTAGTAAGTGCTTTTACCAAATCAAGCATTATTAATATAACCAGAACTGCAACTACTGAATATTTTATTATTTGGTAAACAATGTTTATCCAATATATTGGACAACCTTTATTATTTTGTGAAACATGACCTAGATAATAAGCACAAGTATCAGGAGAATATGAATTCATATTACAAGTGCCAAAATTATTCTCGTAATTTTCTTCATACTCTTTTTCAGTCTCTAAATCTGTGTCCTCATCGTCAACAACATTATCACTATCTTTACAAGTATCACCAATTAATAAAAACGTACTACTTCCATCATCGCCTTCACAAACTTTCAAATTTCTTACATTTTGGCATGAATCAAAAGTAATAAACCTTAATTGTTTTGCTGCATATTCTTTCGCATAATAATCTACAAACGTAATTTCCCCAGAACCAGATTTTAATTCAAAAACTTGAGCAGCTCCCTCATTAAAACCTTTTTTAGGATTTATTTCAACATACTTTTTGCCATTCTCCATATAATATCTTACTTCTAATGACTGTTCTCTATAATTTGAAGCTGCATTATTTGTATTCATAGAAACAACAAAAGATTCCCCACAATAATATTTACGACCATCTGGATTATTTGTAGAACTTTCTTTATTAAAAGTTATACTTCCCAAAGTACCAACTGGATACACAGAAGTATTTTGATTAACCAACACATAATCAAAATTTCCTGGCCCTACCCCAAAAGCAAAATACGATAAACCACTAGAGCAAGAATCAGAATCTCTAAAAACATTTCTAAACATTTCTTCAGTATCTAAATATAACTCTTCATTTCCAAAAATACTAACATGATTCCCTGGAACTGTAGATCCCAAAGTTATGCCGTTTAAATCACTATCAGTTTTAACTTTAACTGAACTATCACTTATTTCAAAAGTAATATTTTCCTGTTGATCATTGTACTTCAAACTATAACTACAAGTTAAACAATATCCAGTTTCAATACCCAAAAAGAATGTTAAAAATAATATTAAAATTTTATATTTCACTTAAAATCACCTGTTATATTAAAATTATATCACAAGACTTATAAGTTTCAAATGTTTTTTTGACACAAAAAAAACATAATTCATTTTACAAAAAGAATTATGTTTACCTAAGCATTAACTATCTCTCCCATTCATTACTTACAACTGTGCATCCTTCAGTACCGGTAACATTAAAAGCACACCCAACACACTGCTTCCATTCATCATTTTTCACAATTAAACCCATTAACAACGAAACTAGTGTAATTACCAAATATACGCAAACTGCAACGATAACCCGCTTAATCAACAAGCCTTGAGCTTTTTTTATACCAGTTTCTTCCTTTTCCATAATTGCCTTAGTTAAATCAATCATTCCATATATTACTAATATGACAGGAACTATCACTTTAATAGCAAAAATAACATATCCTAATAATGTCATGATAGGAGTCAATGTAGCACAAATACTATCTCCATCTGCAGTAGCTAATAAATAAATAAAATTCATAACTTTTCCTCTCCTCTATATTTAATTCTATAAAATTCTAAAATTATTGTCAACAAAATTGAAAACATTTTACACTAAAATTTAAACAATCCCAACAATTTATTTTTAAAATTCTCATCTTCGCCTTCAGCACTCTTCATCAATCCCATTTTAGAAATAATTGAATTTATTGAACTTTGAGGCATTTTTCTATCATCAATACATGGAATATTATAAAAAACTTTAGTTCCCGCTTCATACTCAAAAACTGCCACATCTGATTCAGTTATAAAACTCTTATTTAAAACAATTTTTTTATTATTAAGTTTCTCAAAAATCCTTCTACTACGCCTAATCAATTTATTTAATTTTATAGTAGATGGTTCAACTAAATACAAAACAAAACTACAAATCTCATCATCTGAATAATTATTTAAATCAACAATTATTATGTCATAATCATTTTTTTTCATAAGTTCTTTTGGCAAATCACTTTCAGTCGTACTCACCAAGTTTTCACCTTCAAAAAAAGCAAAATCTCTTTTACCAACTTCTATTGCTGCAACATTATAATTAGCCTCTAAATGTTTTTTCAACATATACGTTAATGTAGTAGCCCCAGCATGTTCCGTCAAATTTTTTACACCGATTATCTTTACACGATTACCACTATTGGAAACAAACAAACTTCCCCCAGCACCATCAACATTATGAATATGCGCAACATCTCTATAAGTATTAGGGTGATTTAATAAATAATTTATTCCCTCTAAATTCCTTGTAAAATTATAAATTCCCATAGAAATCAATTTAGACAAATATTCCTGAGTTTCACTTTGAGGATTATCATCCAATATTAGTATAACTCTGCTCATATCCAAATTAATTGACAACCTTTGTAAATTATCTAAATCTTCATAATTTTTTATAGCAGTTATATCCAACAACATACGATCAAAATAGAAATTTGAAAAAGTGTCAATGATTTCATTTACATCAAAAACACCTTCCATAGATTTAATAACTTCTATATTCAATCCCATCAACATATCTTTATATTTATTTACAATTATAACATTCACATTAATCACCCACACTTAACATTCGAATTATCATAAAAAATTGTTTTAGTCTCCCCTGTTATAGGAATAGTAAAACTAGACCATATTAAAGGTAGCTCTATTTTTATAAAAGATGTAACTTTATAATATGCTCCATTTGAAGTACAAATTCGTCTAACACAATAACCCCCAGTATAATAATTTCCCCTGTCTTTACAATTGTCAGTAGTTATAGTTGTATTAGCATAGCCAATATTTCTAATATATTGGTATATTTTATCTTCAGTTGCACTACTACTAGATAATTGATCATCACTAGCTGTATTCAACATCCCCCCCATATTTGACGTTCTAAATCCCTCATTTTGTTCAATTAAATTAATAATTTGATTTTTAACTTTAAACGCTTTGGTATAATTTATTGAAACTGCTAAATAACCAGAAAAGAGTACTATAAATAGTACCACAAATCCAAGTAACCAAGTTCCACCTATACTTTCACGCATTTACACCATCACCTTATTTTTTCATTCTGCATTAATATCTTCTCCTGTACATCCTTTTGCAGGATCACATTTGCATACCCAACAAGAAGTTTTATCGCTCGACGTAGTGCACGCAGAACTTTCTCCGGCTTCCACTTTTTCTGCGGTATATCCGGGTCCATACGTATTACATGTTTGCTGTACAATTGTCCTTTGAATCATTGGCCACACAAACGCATAAAACAATGCAGCAACAGCAGCAATTGCGATAACTGTAATAACTGTCATATTTAACTCACCAGTAGCTTCTTTCATATATTAACATTCCTCCTATTCATATCTTACAATAATTATTATACATATTTTTTTTATAATTATCAAGAAATATACTTATTATTTACAATCTATATTCCAAACATTCGCATAATTGAAATTAATAATATTAACATAACGCCTATTCCAGTAGTTGATAGCATTACCATAGTTTTCTTTTCCATTTTATCTAGACGTTCTTTATACTTTGTTTCACGGCTTTTAGCCTGCAAGTTTGAAATAGTTCTAGAAAAAACAATTAATTGTTCTTGTTTTCTTTCTTGTTTTCCTAATCCTAACCTATAAAGTAATCTCATCATTCTCATAGAATCTCTAACAGGATATTTAATTGCAAAAGCCATATACGGATCTATACTAGAATCTCCTGCATCTATACTAGCAATTAATTCTCTTAAACCTTCTTTAAAAATTGGTGGTGCATCATCAACAGATTTAGTTATTGCTACAGGGACTGTATAATGTTGTATTAATATTTCCAAACTCTTTAAATAATAAGGCAACAATAAATTAATCTCATGAAGATGCTTTTTATAATAACTTTTTAAGCTTGAATATCCAGACTTAAATATTAAAAAGGCTCCCGCAACAGCAAAAATTAAGTTTAAAAATGATATCTTAGATAGAAATAATATAATAAGAACCAATAAAACTATTAAACTATTTTTTATTCTCATTTCATATAATTTTTCTGGATCGGCCGTATCGCCATATTTTGCAGCTACCAAAAAGTCATAATCGTCTTCTTTTAACAAATTAAATGCTTTTTTATTATCATTAATAAACTTATTAGAATCAATTTTTCCATTTACTATAAAAACTGTTAAAATTAATACACCAAAAATAAAAATTTCTATCATTACTCTGCCCCCACATCCTCATTATAATATCTTTCGCCATTTATCAAGAAATATGAATTAATCAATATTACACCGTGAAGTAATATATTAACGTACCATAATTCAATTAATTCAATATAACTTTCCACTCCTAACAAATATTGTATCAAGGCAACCAAAAAATACAAACAAACACCAAAGGTTATAAACTGTCTATGAAATTGCTGCCTATCCAATCTATCTCTATATACACTTTCAACAAGCATATCAATATCTTGGCTCATGCCTTCTAAGGCCTCTCCACTATCTTTTGAACCTTCCTTGGTAATTTGTAAAAATAACTGATGCATGTTTTTTACTACATAAAACGGATATTTTTCGTTCATAAATTGAATAGATTCTTCAATTGTACCATTTGAATAAGACATCTGAATCATCTCTGACACATCAGATAACACTGGATCCTCTAAAACGCCAGAGTCTCTAACACCTTCAAGAGCTTTTACAAAAGATTGCGTTGTATTAAATTCCATAATAACGTTCGTAGTATAAACCTGTATTTGTTCAAATATAAATTCACTATAAACTTTATTACATCTTAAATAAGCCAAATAAGGGATAAATAACACAGCGACAACTGCATAAAATATACATATTACTAAATTATAAAAATATAAGTAGGAAATAATACCTGCTCCGCCAGCAAAAATAGCGATTTGAATAATATACTGTCTTGTAGTATATTCTTGCCCCAACTCTTTAGTCTTTTCCCTAACCATTTTGAAAGAGTATGGTGCATATTTGTTATATACATCAGAAAACGCCTTAGATATAAACTTATAAAAATTATCACCAGTATTCATTCTGTATACGACCATAAAAAGAAGTAAAAAACCAGCTATAAATATTTCTAAAACATATCCCATATCAAATCTCCTTATAAAACTTCAACACTATTTTCCATTTCTCGTAATGTATTAGAATTTTTAACAAATGTTTCTCTTGGCAATTCTATACCCTGAGCACTTAAATAATCTAGCAAAAAATCTGTAGGATTGTTATAATGTTCAGCACCATCCATATCTTTTACGTATAAAGTATTAGACTTCGCTTCATTATTCTTATCTACATAAAATTCCACCACTTCAACTATTTCACGCTGAAATCTTCCGTATTTTTTAGACATGTATCCCTTAACATGTATCCCTAAATGAACATATCTGTGAATACTTTTCAAAAATTGATCGATATCCAGATTTGTCTCTAATAAAGAATACATACGCATTGGAATACTACTAGCTTTATCAGAGTGTATAGTTGAAATAATATTATGTCCACTACTTATAGAATTGCGGACTGCCATCACAGCCTCAGCACTACGAACTTCCGATAAAAGTATCCACCTAGGATTTTGACGCATACAGGCAACTAAAATGTCACTATAACTAGCAATATTATTAGTTTTTAATGCCACAATATCTCTATGTGGAAATATTCTATCTAAGTGTAACTCTAATGTATCTTCTATTGTTATAACTTTCTCATTTTCTTTTGTATGACTTGCCAAATACTTTACTAGTTCTGTTTTACCACTACCAGTCTCGCCCGAAACCATGATATTGCAATGGCCTTCAACACATTTAAACAAAAAATCATGAATTTGAAGAGAAACATAATTTTCACTTAATAATTTTTCTTTATTTAATCTGATTTTAGCAGGGGTTTTACGTATGACGCAAGCAATTCCATTAGTTGCTATACTTTCGTGAATAAAATTCAAACGTAACTCAGCACTTTCAGCATCTAGCATAGGATGAGCCATATTAAAAGTTTTTCCCATTACATTTGAACATTGAAAAGCCATTTTTTCCATTAATGCATTATTAATATTAGGCCTTTCTACTTTAAACACACCTTTTGATAAAGACTTTACCCATATTTGTCCATTGTTTGTATAAGATATATCAGTAATATCATCATCATCTAAAAACTCTTTTATTGGGCCAAAATCAATCTGAGAAAAAATTGCCTCGTTCATTACAACACCCTTTCTATAATTTTATTAATTACTCTTCTTGGCTAACATTTTCTTCCAAATTATCATCTAAACTAGGCAACTGTTGATCAGGAATAATTACTGTTTGACTTAAAATAAAATCTTGAATATATTCACTACTAACAACAGTAGCTCCTGGATTTTGAGAATAATCTTTATTTCTAGGGACTGGAATAATTTCGCCACTCAAATATGAAGCTTTTCTCAATAACAAATGCAAATCCTCAGGCACTGCAAATATTAAAGAAGCTGGTGATTTCAATTCCGAACTATTTTCAAAAACATGGTTTCCATTACTATCTTTAACTGCCAATACTTCAATGCTTTCTATTAATTTACCTAATAATAGCTTACCAGTTTCATCATTCGCAGCATAATATAAATCTATATAATTACCTGGGAAAATCGAATTACCATAAGTAGTTTCAGTTGTAACGGGCAAACTAACGACAGTATAGCCATCAGGGATATCTGCCCATGCAGAGTCAGGCATTTGGCTCCACGTAACTAAAGTAGACTTATAAAAAACACTGCCCATAGGTATTACTGTATTATAATTAGCATAATAACCTATAACATCATTAGCATTTTGAATCGTGTTATTTGTTAGCATATTACTAGGGATTTCAATATATCCTATCATATCTTGAGTTATTTCTGTTCTAGGCTGAATTTCAACCTTAGCATACGGAACCCTAACAGGTTTAGTAACTTGATCAATCCTATAATTATACCCAAAATAAATTACTAAAATTGCTCCCAAAACACATATTATTGTTACAGTATTTTTATTAGAAAAAAACTTTTTAACTCCAACTAAAAATTTCTGCATAACTTCCTCCTATTCTATATTTATTATTATAAAACAAAAAAATCTTAAAATCAAACAAAATTAGAACAAATTATAAAAAGGATAGTAACTTAATTAAATATAAATTACTATCCCAAATATTTAACAATTTTCACACCCATTAGGCCATTTCGAATTTTCATATTTAGTTTCCATAATATTAGATAATATTGTTACAACACTAAAGTCAACAACATCTTGGGAATTAATAGTATATTGCCTTGTAGATGTACTTATTCTAACAGACGCTTTAGGAGGTGATTCATATATTTCATAAAATTCTAATTTATAATTTTTATTTGCCGTAACACTTTCTGCAAATCTGCGGGTAAAGCTTTCAACAAATTTTTCTTCTATAATTCTAATTTCACCATAAGCACGATACACACCATAATCTACAGAATCAATCATTGCAGCTTCCATTACTTCTTTCATCAAATAATAATCTTCTTCAGAAGTAGTTGTCAAATCTTGCACAATTATAAGAATTACAATTACAAACAATCCCAAAGCTATTATTAAATAAGTCCAAAACGATTCTTTCACTAATAATCACCTCTGTTATACTTATAAAAATTACCATATTCATCTGTAGTTTTATTTCTAGCTGGTAAATCAAAATTATATGAATAATTCTTACTACTTAAATCTGTTAAAAATTCACTAATACAATTATAACTTGAATCGCAACTTAATGAATAATCCATATAATCCATGTACTTATTATAATTTCTTATATTTCTAATATTAGACGGTGATAACTCAATAACATATTGTGGTGACTTACTAGTCCATATATTATCTCCTAAATTTTGTATAGACTTGATTACTTTTTCACTATTTTTCCAATTCATACCAACCGTTCTATTATTAGGGAATAAATTACTCAAGTCAACACTTCTAACAACCATTCCTAGCCCAGTTTTTCCTTCACCATAATCATCACAAACTTCTTCAGTTGGATCGCATTCTATATAACAATTTGTGTCTTCTGGATCACATTCATACATTGTAGTTTCATTTATAACATTAAATGCACATTCAAATTCTTTATCACTTATTTTAATATTCTGAGGTCTACTTGCAGCCCCTATATTGGAAATATCAACATAAACACCATAGCTACCATTTTTTTTGTTTAATTCTATAGGATAGATATAATCATCTAAGCCTATCCACCAACCTTGCCCATTAGGTGACGTGCTTACAGTTCCCGTATAAAGCTGAGTATGAAACTTTGCGCTTTGCCAAAAATGTTGTTCTTTACTTGTTGTTACCATTGCCGCATTATTATCAGGCACTACAGTGTTTATAACTTCGCAGTTAGCGCCAGTTTCTTGGCCACTACAAACTATTCTTCTCAAGTCATTTTTTGTTGATATCGCACCTAGTTTAGGCTCATTGCCACAGCCCCCACAATAGCTATCATAATCACAATCTTTACAGAAATAATTATTCGTACTAATTTGGATAGGATTATCTTCTTGTATATTAATTAATGGACTGTATTGATCTTCATAAGTAATGTCTACAATTGAATGAAAATCATAATCACTAACTACCTTATAATAAGCAGTATCTGTTTCACCAAAATTGTAACGATATGATCCAGCTTCACCCATATCATATGTTTGAGGAATATAAGTAAAATTACTATAACTTAACAAATTACAATTTTGAATATCCATTAGCAATTTTTCTCTTTTTTCCAAAGCAGCTTTATAATTTCTTACAGCCTCAGTGTATGAGCTTGCAACTAAACCAGGATTTCCTGATGTTGCATCTTGTTCGCCACAACCAATACAACACGAGTTAATACACTTTCCATCAGTATCATATCCACAACATGTAGTATCCCAAGAATCAGCAATAATACCTGCATCGAACGCTTCAGCATCTTTTGGACTACAGCTCACACTATTTCCCCCAACTAAATCACAACCATTATATTTCCATGGACCGCTCCAAATATACATCCAGTTCCAAATTCCTTTTCCATGTCTACCACAACAGTTGTCAGAAGAATTCGGCGTTTCTATAATATCAGTTGGAACACCACCACCTGTATTAATATAAATTGCTTCCCAAAACTTCAAATTATTCCATGCAACAATAACAGCCGCGTCTGCCTCCAAATAATCTTTTTCCCATTGTTCATATTTTATTTCAGGACTCATACATTCTCTTGTCCCAAGTATAACTGTGCTCAACATTTGAGTAACATTATATCTGCTACTAACATCATATTTAAACTGTCTACCAGCAATAACTTCTGTTTTATCCATAAAAGTAAATTCAATTTTTTCTCTGCAAAACAAAGAACAATATTTTTCATTTAACCCAGCCATTTCAGTAAAATCATAACTCGATTTTTTTCCTGAGTCGCATGATTTAATTATTGTACACATTTCTGGATCTTCTACACTACCTTCAGAACTAGTATCACAGCTCATAGGAATATTATCCTGAATTCTCATGTCATTACAACAATCCTCACCGTCAGTTTCACACCACTCATCCGATATTGGATAATTACCTCCACCAGGTGTACTGCTATAAGTCAAAAATTCTTGCCTTCTAGCACCAGCTGCTTCATATTTCTGAATCGACCCCATAGAATACCTACTATCCAAAAAAGATATATCAAAATCTAAAGATACACATTCAGTAGAACTAGGTGGAGTCACAGAAATATAAATAGTACATCCACTGTCAGTACAATTTTTTGAAACTGTCGTAGGATATCCTGAAATCTCACTTGGAATATCAAGTTCTGTTGCTGAATTAAAATTAGTACTTAAAGTAAATGTAAACCTACCGCTAGAATCTCTTTCAGAACTCACCAAATTAACACTAGGAGCCCAACCATACATTCCTGTGTTACTTTCACTTCTATTCAAAGCATCTTTAAATAAAGCTATACCAGCAGCCAAATCACTACTAGTTAAAGAACTATTATCACCATTATCTTTAACATATAATACATTTTCTAACCCAGCAACCTGGCTACTCATAGTTTTACCATCATATCCATATTCAACTGCCGCTTCTGCTGTAGCATAATATATATTTTCCCTTGATGTCAACCCAGTAGTATCATCATAAGCACCATCAGTTCCATGAACATAACTACTTGGATCTGCACTATAAGCATTATATAAACGTAATGCTGTTTCTAAAGCTCCATAAGAAACATTTTGAGCTGTCCCTGCAGCTATTATAGATGCTAATCCACAATTATTAGTCCAATTCTTTGAACAAGAAGAAACATCAAAATCATTATCTTTATAATAAGTTGACCCCTCAACCTCAGCACCATCAAGACCAGACTGCAAACAAAGCGATTTACTACCATCTTCATTAGTAAAGTCGTATAAAGGCATTTTTTTCTCATTCCCATTGCTATCTGTATAATACATATTACTTTCTCTTTTTTCAGGTGCTTTGTATATTGTCATACTTTCACTAGCATAAATAATATCAATATTTAACAATATCAAAAAGAAACTTAAAAAAGCAAATAGAAATAAACTTTTTTTACTTTCCATCTACATCACTCCTTTTTGTCTTATAAACATATATTACAATGCCATAACATACAGATATTATTATAATAGGTATTAATACATATAAATAATATTCTTTAACAATAATCCACGCTTTATCCCAAAAGCTTAATGACTCTTCATATTTTTGTTGTTGCACTTCTTCATAAAACTCCTCATCGGTCTGTTCTTCACCAACTGGAGCTTCGTAAAATGGTTGACACTTTTCCAATTCAGGATTTTCAACACAAATGCTATACCTCCACCTATCATTAAATTTTTTTGTATTAGTTTTTAAAACATTTAAGCTTTCATCTTGACAACCGTCTATATCTGAGTAAACATTTACAGTATAGTAAACCCTCTCATAGATATACCAATGTTCTATATCTAAAGTTCCATTATTAGAATCTTCATAAGTATAAGTAGTAGTGGTTTCATTATCATCCTCGTATACAGTCACATAAACATTAGGTGTTAAATTAGAAATCCTTATTATATAATAAATATCACCTTCCGTCATTGGTATAGCCTCTACAGTTACATTTTTAGCATCTAATAATACCTGATCATTACAAGTAGCATTTACCTTTAATACACTTATTCCTAACAACATTATAACGAATATACTATATATTATTTTCTTCATAACACACCTCTATTTTTATTTATTTAATTATATCACAAAATTTAATAATTACAATTTATGCCTAATTTTTCTATATAAAACATTATAAATTGACACAGTAACAACAGTTGTAACAATAGTCACAAGGATTTTTATGTAATAATCTTGAAAAAACACAAATACATTCTCATACCAAACTTCATCAATTTCTTCTTCAACTTTTTCTTCGTCTTCTTTTAAAGAAAATTGATCATTATTAAGTAATAATATAAAAGTTTTATTTGAAATCTTATAACCTAGAAACTCTGAATTACAAATGTCTAAATCTTCATGGCCTTCACACAAAATGCTACCATAGAAAGTATTGTAATAAGGTACAGATATATATATAACCCTTAAATATTCATTATAACATTCATTGTTTATTGTAGAATAAACATCTAAAGAAAGTCTTGAACCAGGTGCAATATTCTCAATTAATATCTGCCCATTTTCTGGGTAATAAACCGCGTTTTCATATCTTATTTCTACTTTTTCATCAACATTATATAATGTAATTGTAAATAATTCAGTATCCCTATTATAATCATAACTATAATTTATATAACTAGCCAAAGCATTTAATTCATATTTTTCCTTATATGTACACTCTGCATCTAAAACCAAAGGGAAAAGCATCAAAATTACTAAAAGTATTTTTTTCATTATTTCACCTACTATAAAGATTATACCACATAGAATTTAATATAAAAAGCAAAATATTAAAATAATACAAATAATTCACTTGACAAATTCATAAAATAAAGTAAAATTATAACTAGTTCTAATGCAGGTGTAGTTTAATGGTAGAACTTCAGCCTTCCAAGCTGCTAACGGGAGTTCGATTCTCCTCACCTGCTCCAATTTTTAGTTATTAGAACGGAATATCCGTTTTAATATAGATTTAAATTTATATTTCATTGTCGAGAAATAATTAAATCTAATAGAATTAAGAGTGGCTAACACTCTTTTTTCTTGTGTTAAATC
>CALVVO010000003.1 GCA_944363885.1 uncultured Bacilli bacterium
TCGTCCTTGACTAAATCTTGTGACATACTAAATTGTATAATCTTATCTTAAATATCAATTTACTTTTGAAATTGAATACTTAATTAAAAATAGCTACCTTCACTAGACTTTTAAAGATAATTATAGTATAATTATAATTACTTTATTTTTCGTTTTGAAAATTAGTTATTCGAGAAAAGGAGAATTTTAAATGAATAAAAATGTTGAAACGCTTTTTTTTGCGTTAGGTGGACTTGGAGAAGTCGGAAAAAATATGTACGTTATTGAGCATGATGACGAAATCATTGTGGTAGATGCTGGTGTAATGTTTCCAAAAGACGAGTTACTAGGTATTGATTATGTATTGGCTGATTACACATATTTAATAAATAACAAAAATAAAATAAAGGCTTTGTTTATCACTCATGGTCATGAAGATCATATTGGTGGAATTCCGTTTTTATTAAATGACGTTGATATTCCAGTCATTTATGCCTCAAATGTAGCAGCAGCTTTAATAAAGCATAAGTTGGAAGACCGAAATATTAAATATAATAATATTAAATTAATAAATGAGAATGTTGTAGCTAAATTCAAACATTTTAAGGTTGATTTTTTTAGAACGACACACTCTATTCCGGATTCTTACGGTTTAGCGATTCATACACCAAATGGGATAATTGTTACTACCGGTGATTTTAAATTTGATTTAACTCCCATTGGGCCAATGGCAAATTTGCAAAAAATGGCAGCGTTAGGAGAAAAGGGAGTCAGATTGTTACTAAGCGACAGTACTAATGCTTTAGTTCCTGGATTTTCTTTAAGTGAATCAGCTGTTGATGAAGCTTTAGGCGACTTATTTGCTAGAAGTACTGGTAGAATTATTTTAGCAACTTTTGCAAGTAATATTTACAGGGTTGCTCATATTATTCAAACTTGTAAGGATAACAATCGTAAAATTGCTGTTTTTGGTAGAAGTATGGTAAATAGCATAGAAATTGCTAAATCATGTGGCTTTATAACTGATAACAATATTTTTGTTACTAGTGATGAGGCTAATAGAATGAAGCCTAATGAAGTTTGCATTTTGTGTACCGGTAGCCAGGGTGAGCCTTTAGCTGCATTATCAAGAATTGCTAATGGAGTTGATAATAATGTAAAATTATTGCCGGATGACACAATTATTTTTTCTTCAAGTCCAATACCTGGTAATGCGTTAAGTATTAATAGAGTTATAAATAAGCTTTATTTAAAAGGTGCAAAAGTTTATACCAATTCTAGTGAAGCTGATATACATACTAGCGGCCATGGTAAGCAAGATGAATTGAAATTAATTATAAGATTGATTAAACCTGAATATTTCATTCCTATTCATGGAGAATACAGAATGTTAAAAAAACATGCGGAAATTGGTAATTTGTGTTCTATTGATAAGAAAAATACTTTTGTGTTAAAAAATGGAGACAGAATTGCATTAAGTAAGGATAAAGTATATTTAAAAGATTCAATTCCTATTAATGATATTTATGTAGACGGTAAAAGAATTGGTAGTATCGGAGCTTCTATAATAAAGGATAGAAAAATCATGTCAACTGATGGAGTTCTTATTATCATTTTAAATATAGATAGTGAATTAAAGCAATTATCACTTGATCCTAATGTCACTACTAGAGGTTTTGTTGTAGTAAATGAAAATCAAAATTTAATTAGCGATATTCAAAAAAAAGTTAAACAAATAGCAATTAACGAGTTAAATAAAGATTGTTTTAACTATGTTGATTTGAAAAATAGAATAATTCTTGAAATAAATTCTTTTATAATTGAGCTAACAGGAAGACGTCCAATAATTATGCCAATGATTTTGGAAACTAAGAAAAATTAATGAATAACGTGATTTATATTGATTATCTTATAAAAATAAATAATTTTCTAATTATTTTTGATTATTTTGAAAAAAAGCACTTTTTTTAAAGTGCTTTTTAGTAGATTCTATTTTAAACTTTTTACATTAATTAAATAAATATATTAATAAATAATTTACTTTGTATCTTAATTATTATTTATTTGGCTATTTCTTCAGCTCTCATTTCTCTAATCACTACAACTTTAATTGTTCCAGGATACTGCAATTTTTCTTCAATTTTTTCTTTTATATCTCGCGCCATTTTATAACTTGTTAAGTCATCTATTTCATCTGGTTTAACAATTACACGTAATTCTCTACCCGCCTGCATAGCATATGTTTTTTCAACTCCAGGGAATTCATTTCCAATCTCTTCTAGCTCTTCAAGTCTTTTTATATAGTTTTCTAAACTATCGTTTCTTGCCCCTGGTCTTGCTGCTGACAGTGCATCAGCAATTTGAACTAATTCTGCTATTATGCTTAATTTTGGCTTGTCATCATGATGTGATTCAATCGCATTAACAACAATGTTATCTTCACCGTATTTCTTTGCCATTTCAGCGCCTAATTCAACATGGCTTCCTTCTACCTCAAAGTCAATCGCTTTACCTAAATCATGTAAAAGTCCTGCTCGTTTGGCTAAAGCTACATTTTCGCCTAATTCGCTTGCTAATATACCAGCTAAATATCCTACTTCTATTGAGTGTTTTAATGCATTTTGACCGTAACTCGTCCTAAAATGTAATTTACCTAATAATTCGACTATTTCAGGAGCTATTTTAGTTAAGTTTAATTCAAATAATGCCTCTTCGCCTTTTTCTTTTATAATTGTTTTATAGTCTTCACACACTTTATCATATAATTCTTCAATTCTTGCTGGATGAATTCTTCCATCTTTTATTAATGCTTCTAATGTGGCTTTTGCAATTTCTCTACGGAGAGGATCAAAACTTGATAAAACTATTACTTCAGGTGTATCGTCAATAATTAAGTCTACTCCTGTTATTGCTTCAATTGTTCGTATATTTCTACCTTCTCTACCAATTATTCTACCTTTCATTTCATCTGTCGGCAATTCTATTGTTGAAACTGTTTGCTCATTTGTTACATCGTTTGCATATCTTTGCATGCTACTTATTAAAAACTCTTTTGCCTTTCTGTCTGCTTCTAGTTTGGCTTCATTTTCTTTTTCTTTTATAAAAACTGTAACTTCCTTTGACATGTCTTCTTCAACACGTTTCATAATTAGTTCTTTTGCTTTTTCTTTGCTATAACCAGATATTTTTTCGAGCAATTCTACCTGTTCTTTTAATAATGACTCCATTTTTGCATCTTTTTCTTGAATTTCTTTTTGTCTTACTAATAAATCTTTATCTTTTTGATCTAAAGTTTTTTCACGTTCTTGTATCATTTCGTCTCTTCTATTAAGACTCTTTTCCCTACTTTGAATTAGTTCGTTTAATTCTGTAATTTCTTTTTTCTTTTCTTTAATTTCATTTTCTGCTTCTTGTTTAAGTTTGTAAGTTTCTTCTTTTATATCAAGAACATTATCTCTTTTTATTTTCTCTGCTTCTTTTTTTGCATTTTCAATTAATTTATCAGCGTCTTTTTGTGATTTAACAAGTTTTAGCTTATTTATAATTAACATTATAATTATACCAAAAGATAATCCAACTAATATTAGCAAAATGGAGTATAAAATATTTTCCATTTTTTCCTCCATTACTATTAAAAATTAGAAGATTTTATCAATTCTTCTAAATCTATTGTAATGTTTAATTTAAACTTTGTCAATTTTTTTCATTCAGTTTTAGTAGTAGTATCTTTGTTTATTTCATAATGTTCTCTAATTTTTTGTTCTAATTCTTGTTTTAGTTTTGGATTGTCTTTTAAAAATGCTTTAACATTTTCTTTTCCTTGACCTATTTTTTCACCATTATAGGAATACCATGCTCCACTTTTTTCTATTATGTTTATGTCACTCGCTATATCAACTATTTCTCCCTCACGGCTTACACCTTCACCATACATTATTTCTACTTCTGCCGTTTTAAATGGTGGGGCTACCTTGTTTTTTACAACTTTAATTACTGTTCTATTTCCTAATATATCAGTTCCAACTTTAATTTGTTCTGCTCTTCTTACATCCAATCTTATTGAACTATAGAATTTTAGCGCTCTGCCACCAGGTGTTGTTTCTGGATTTCCAAACATTACACCAACTTTTTCTCTTAGTTGATTGATAAATATACATATGGTATTTGTTTTGTTGATTGCACCCGATAATTTTCTTAAAGCTTGAGACATTAATCTGGCTTGCAATCCAACATGTGAATCTCCCATTTCTCCTTCAATTTCTGCCTGTGGTACTAATGCAGCAACTGAGTCTATAACTATTATTGATATTGCTTCACTTTTTACTAGTGCTTCACATATTTCTAAAGCTTGTTCTCCTGTATCTGGTTGACTCAATAATAAGTCGTTAATATTCACTCCTAATTTTTTGGCGTACACTGGATCTAATGCATGTTCTGCATCAATAAATGCAGCTTTTCCACCATTTTTTTGTACTTCTGCTATTGCGTGTAAAGCAAATGTTGTTTTACCACTTGATTCCGGTCCATATATTTCTACTATTCTTCCTTTTGGATATCCTCCTACGCCTAGGGCTAAGTCCAACTTTAAGCTTCCTGATGATACAACATCAATGTTTTTTAATCCCCCTTCTCCTAATTTCATTATTGCACCTTTTCCAAATTGTTTTTCTATATCCAACAATACTTGTGCTAAGGCTTTATCTTTATCGTTTGTATTTTTGTTCACAAGTTATCCTCCTTCATACATTATAATTGTATCGATTTATTTTCATCTTGTCAACACTTTTTGCAAACATTTGTTTTATATTTTCTTTTTTTTGTAAATTTTATGTTTTGAAAATTAAAAAACCTTATATAAAAGGTTTATTTTTCGAGTAATTTATTTTCCAAAAAGAAATTTTTTATTTTTTACATAATATTCAATTCCACTTACTACTGATAATACTGTAGCAGTTAATATTAGTAAATCTGCTATTCTTAAATTCCATAATTCAAATGGCAAATTATAAAATAACATTAGTGAAACGCCTATCATCATAAATATTGTTTTAATTTTACCTGTAACACTTGCACCTACCGCACCAGATTTATTTCCAACAACCATTTTTATTGAATCTACAATTGTATCTCTTGATATTATTATGACTGGTACTATTACACTTATAAATCCTGTTGCACTTAAGATTATTAATACTCCATTTACTAAAACTTTATCAGCTATGGCGTCCATGACTTTTCCAAAATCTGTTACTAAATTATATTTTCTAGCTATATGCCCATCTATAAAGTCTGTACACGATGCAATAATGAATAAAACCCCAGATATGATATATTTGACATCTACAAGGACTTTCCCTCCAACTAGTACTTTTGGGAATTCTAATCCAAAGTCATTTAATGGTACGATTAGAATTATTAATATTATCAATGATAGTATTAATCTAGTTATTGTTATTTTATTTGGCAAATTCATTGTAATTCTCCTTTCACTATTTTGTAATCATGACTAATTAATTCTTTTTTTGTATTCAATACTGAATTCATTATTAATAGTGTTATTGTAACTAATATTACTGTAATTATAAGATATAAATATAACGGTTTTAATTTTGCTTTAATTACTTTTTTAGCAGTATAAGGAGAACTTATTTTTTTCCTTGTTTCTATTTCTTCTTGTCTATTTATTTCTTTAACTTTTGCTTCTATTTCTTCTACAGGTATTTTTGATGTATAGTCAAATACAAAGTCATTAAAATATTCTAAAGCTTCATCTTCATCTAAATTTAGATATACTGTATATCTCTTTATTAAATCTTTTAGAAAAAAAATATCTTTAAATGCATTTATGTTTCCTTCTTCTAAATTTTCAAGTTGTGGTATTGTTATATCTAAATCCTTTGATACTTCATCTAATTTAAGACCAATTTCTTCTCTTTTTTCCTTGAATTTTATTCCTAATTCTTTCAAAGTATATTATCTCCTTTATAATAAAATATCTTAATAAGCCATATTCTGTACCATATAGGTGGCAAACATTTATCTAGTATTTCTACTTCTTTACTCCGTTTGCTTCCTTCGTAAAAATTCCCCTACCATATTTTGGGTTTCTCGCTCGTGGGGTTTATCACGTTCCACTCTATTTATTCCTAAATAGCTCGTCTCTATGACACTTTTATACTTACTTTAATCAGTTCTTGATTATTTCAGAGCCGTTAGCTTTAAGCTACCTAAAGTTATTTTTTCCTTTAGCACGAACACTACAGCCATTTCAGGTCTGTGCGAGTATGGACTTTCCTCTACATAAATTATATGCAGCGTTTGCCTAAGTTATTTTATTCACCGTAAACTATCTTTTCTAGTTCACTTAATCTTTTTAATATATCAACATTTGTAACACCTTTAGCATTACTTGCCATTTCGATTTGTGAACGTAGTTCTCTAACCTCTTTTTTTAGTCTTTCATTTTCAGTCACAATAGTTCTTAATTCTGCGTCTAATCTTTTTATAATTTTGTTATATTCCGTGTAATCATTTATTATTATGTCTAAAAATTTGTCTACTTCTTGAGGTCTATATCCTCTTGTATCAATTTTAAACTCTTTTTCAAGGATATCTTTTGTCGTTAAATATATTTTTTCTTCTAACATACTTAATGCCCCTTTTCACACTCTAATTTTACAAAATATTACATAGTTTGTCAAATTAAAAAGCAGCACTATTTTGTATGCATTTTGCTGCTTTCTAATTTTATTATTGCTTCTTTTATGTCATTTTGTATTTCATTAAAAATTATATTAATTTTGTTTATTTTAGATCACCAATGTTAATATAACTTATAATTTTATTTTTTTCATTATTTTTGACAAAACTAGTGTTTCTTTTTATTCTGCCATTTTTATAAGTTCTTCTATACCATCTAATTCTATTTCTTCAATGTTACTATATTCTATTTTGTAAATGACTTGTTTGTAACTTTCTTCATATATTAGGTTAAATAATTCTGTTAAATCTAATTCAATTGATTCTATGTTTTCATTATAATTTATATTTAAATCAACTTCTTTATTTTCTTTTAATGGTATTTCTGTATCATTTACTTTATTATAAATCACTATCAAATCACTTAGTGAAATTTTATACCTTTTTATTTTATAATTTTCTTCTGTTAAATCAATACTATCTTTACTAGAATTAATTAATTCTATAATGTTTTCTATATTTATAAAAGTTGTATCATTATCTAAATAAAGATTAAATGTCGTATCTTTTTTCACAGATTCTTCTTCAGAGATTATATAATACTCATTTTCATAAAATACATAATTTATTTCATTATCTCCGATAGTCTGCGTACCTGCTTCGTTGTTTTCCTTTACTTCTCTTTCAATTATCACTTGCTCTAGATCTTTTGATATTGTTATTTTTTGTTTATAATTATCTTTTATGTTACTTAATTCATTCAATATTGAATTTTCTTCAATGTTATTTTTATTATTTTGAGTCTGGCTGTTATTACTGGTATTTGGGGTTAAGTTCACATATATTATCATTATTATAATAAAAAGTACACAGCCGACTAGTTTTATTACATTCATTTTATTTTCATAATCTTTTTTTTCTAATTTATTTAAGACTTCATTTTTTTTTAAATAATTTTTTAATTTATTAATCATCTTATTTGAACTCCTTTTTTATTAGTGTTTCTTTCCTTATTCCATTTAAATAATCTTTTACTTCCATTATTTTTTTCCCAAAAGGCTTTATTTTTGTGATTTCTATGCTTTTGTCTTTGCATTTTACTATTATACTGTTTTTTGTAATTTCGGTGATTTCTCCTGTTTTTCCTATTGCTCTTTCGTTTATGTTTGCTTCTATTATTTTTATTTCTTTTTCATTTAATATTGCATATGCTAATGGGAATGGATTTAACCCTCTTATTTGGTTATATACTTCCTCTGCAGTTTTGTTAAAATCTATTTTTTCGTCTTCTCTTGTTATGTTGTATCCAAATGTTACTTCTTCTTCGTTTTGTTTAATTCTTTCATTTTTTTGTTCAAATATTAATGGTAATGTTTCTTTTAGTAATTCTGTCCCAATTTTGGATAATTTGTCGTGAAGTGTTCCGACATTTTCTTTTTCATTAATAGTAATTTCTTTTTGTGATATTATGTCTCCTGCATCCATTTTAGAACTCATGTACATTATTGTTATGCCTGTTTTTTTGTATCCGTCTATAATTGCATGGTGAATGGGTGCACCACCTCTTAGTTTTGGTAATAGTGAGGCGTGTACATTTATTGCACCATATTTTGGGGTTTCAATTAATTCATTTGGTATTATTTGACCATACGCGCAAGTAATTATGATGTCTGGATTTTTTTCTAAGATGTATTTGTAATCTTCTTTTATTTTTATTGGTTGAAATGTTTCAATGTTATTTTTAATTGCTAGTTCTTTTATAGGGGGGAATTTTTTTTCTTTTTTTCTTCCTACTTCTTTGTCTGGTTGTGTTACAACTAATACTACTTCTGAATTTTCTATTAGCATTTGTAAAATTGGTACTGCAAATTCAGGAGTTCCCATAAATATTACTTTTTTATTTTTCATTTGATCACCATTTTTATTATAACATTTTATATTGTAAGTGTTAATTATATTGTTGATAAAGGATTTATGTTTATGTCTACATTAGTGTTAGTTTTAAGATAGTTATTAGTAAGATTTTTTAAAACTTCAAGTATGTTTTCTTCTTTTTTGTATTTTATTATTATACTGAAATAGTATTTGTTATTTAATTTGAAAATGTTTGCTGTTGAAGGTCCTAGTATGATGAATTGTTCACTAAGATTATTTTTTAAATAGTCTTTAATTGTCATACTTTCTTTTTTTGCAGTTTCGTATTTTAAACTACTTATTTTTATTTGAATTAAATAATAGTATGGTGGATATTTAAGTGTTTTTCTTATTAACATTTCATGGTTATAAAAATCTATATAATTGTGTTTTTTTAGGCATGTAAAAACGTAGTTGTCTGGGTTAAATGTTTGTATTATTACTTCTCCTGGAAGTTCGTTTCTGCCACTTCTTCCACTTGTTTGCATGAGAATTTCAAATGTTTTTTCATGGCTTCTAAAGTCTGGAATATTTAAACTGTTGTCTGCATTTATTATGCCTACTAGTGTTACGTGTGGAAAGTTTAAACCTTTGGAAATCATTTGTGTTCCTACTAATATGTCGTATTCTCTATTTTTGAAACTTTCTATTAGTTTTTGATGACTTCCTTTTTTCGTTGTGGTGTCAATGTCCATTCTTAATACTTTTGATGTTGGAAACTCTTCTTGTATGTATTTTTCTAATTTTTCTGTTCCCATTCCTAACGTTAATAAACTTTCTTCTCCACATTTAGGGCATTTATCATTCATTTTTATGCTATATCCGCAGTAGTGACATCTTAAATTGTTTGTAGTTTTATGGTATATTAGACTTATATCACAATGTGGGCATTTGTAAACATAACCGCACGACGCGCAGCTGATGTATGTTGAATATCCTCGCCTATTTAATAATAATATTACTTGTTCTTTTTTTTCTAATCTGTCATTTATTTTTTGTTTTAATTCGCTACTTAAAATTGTATTTCTTTTTTTAATTTCTTTTGACATGTCAATTATTTTTATACTTGGCATTTGTTTGTTTATTCTATTTGGCATTTCTACTAATTTGTAAACACCTTTTACTCCTCTAGCATATTGTTCTAGTAATGGTGTTGCACTTCCCATTACTACAAAAGCTTTGTTGTTTTTTGCTCTTTCTATCGCCAGATCTATTGTATTATATTTGGGATTGTTTTCTTGTTTGTATGAAGCACTGCTGCATTCGTCGATTATAATTAATCCTATGTTTTTTAGAGGCGCAAATATTGCACTTCTGGCACCGACTACTAGTTTTACTTCACATTTTAATATTTTTCTGTATTCATCATATTTTTCGCCCTCACTAAGTCTTGAATGTAGTATTGCAACGTCATTTGAAAATTCACTACTTAGTCTTGATATTATTTGTGGTGTTAGACTTATTTCTGGCACAAGAAAAATTGCTGTTTGTCCACTATTTAAACAGTCTTTTATTAATTTTATATATATTTCTGTTTTACCGCTTCCAGTTACTCCATGCAAGAGTATTGTTTTGTTTTTACTATTTTTTATCTCATTATATGCTTCTTTTTGTTCTTGTGATAATTCAATTTTTTTCGGCGTTTCTTTATTTATTAAAATTTTTCTGTTTACTTCTTTTTTTGTTTCGCATACTATTCCGTTTTTAATTAGTGTTTTTAGGCTTGAACTATTTATTTCACTTTTTAAAAGTTTGTTATTTTCTTTTAATTTGTTGATAATCTTTAATTGTGATTCACTAATTTTTTTGTTTTTTATGTATTCTTCAGTTTTCTCCCTGTTGGCTAATTTAATATACTTTTCATATTTTTTGTTTATGTTTGCTTTATGATCTGCTTTTAATGCTTTGGGAAACATTGCTTGGTAACAACTGATTAGTGATGAGATTGTTTGCTCGCTCATCCATTTCCCTAGCGTTAATAATTCGTCATTAATTATAAATCCTTCGTTTTCTATTTTTATAATTTCTTTGTATTCAATATTTTTATCTTCGTTTTTGTGTATGTTAAGAACAAACCCTTCTATATTTTGTTTTCCAAATGGCACTAGTACTTTCATCCCTTTTTTTACTTTGAGGTTTTCAGGTATTTTGTAGTCAAATACTTTATCAAGTTGTTTAATGTTATATTCTATTAATACACTTGCAATCATAAGTAATTCTCCACTTTTAAATATGGATTTGTCTTTTTTTCTTCGTTTAGATATGTACTTGGCCCATGGCCTGGATATATTTTTATGTTTTCTTCAAATTTTATTATTTTTTTAAGGCTATTTATAATGTCTTTTTCATTGGCCCCTTCTAAGTCTGTTCTTCCAATACTACCTTTAAACATTAAGTCTCCAACAAACATTGAATTAATTTGCTTAAAATAAAATGTAACTGAACTGAAATGATGACCCTTTGTTTCTATTATTTCATAGTTAAAATCCGGAATTTTTTGTTTGTTTTTGTAGTCAATAATGGGACACTCAAAAGTATTCTCGCATTTATTCAATGCTTGAATGTGATCAAAATGATAATGTGTTATTAATATACCTTTTACATTTAATTTAAAATCGGTTATGTATTTATTTATTTTTTCAAATTCATCACCTGGGTCTATTATTAAACAATCATTTTGTTTTTCTATTATATAACAATTTGTGTCTAATGGTCCTACTACTATTTTTTCTACTTTCATTTTACTCCTTAAAACATGTCTATTATTTGATCTAATTTATCAACTACTAAAAAACCCTTTCCATTTCTTTTTTGAGAAAATCTAACGCTTATTCCGCCTTCACTTTCCCATTCCCTCAAATTATGGGCATAATCATCTATTAATATTGCTCCTTTGGTATGAATCATTTTTGTTTTTGAAATTTTCTTTGGAACTAGTATTATTGTAATGTCTTTAAAAAATTTTCTTAGGTATTCAACTTTGTCTATTCCTTCTTGTAAAGAATTTATATGGGTTAATATACTAACGTTAAATTTTTTACTGTCTATTATTTTTTGTATACAATTTATACTGTCATTTAATATATTTTCATCTTTTAATACTTTTTTAAAATCAAATGTCTCGTAAAATTTTATATCACTTCTTTCTCTTCCTGCCTCATCTGCAGCTTGATATAAATGGGGTATAGTATCTAAAATAACTCCGTCAAAATCAATATATAGTTCCTTCATTTTTTCCTCCTTATTCCAATTCTATAACACGTACATTTATTTGTCAATGCATTTTATATAAATTATTATATGAATGTAATATTTAATTATTACTATTAAAATTTAAATAAGTATTTATTTAAATTAACTTTGCCATTTGTTACTTTAATGTTTTCTTTTTCTAGTTTTTCTTTTTGCTTTTCTATTCCTCCAAAGGCATAGTTGTTACTAAGTTTTCCATTGCTACTTACTACTTTATAGCATGGATATTTGCTTTCGCTAGGATTTTTGTGGAGTACATTTCCTACATGTCTACATAGGTTTTTATTTCCTAGTTTAATAGCTATTTCTTTATAAGTGGTTACTTTACCTTTGGGTATTGTTAATAATAGTTTATAAATTTCTTTGTTCATTTTTACTCTACATATTTTAATGAATCTATCATGTCTATTTTCTTTATAGTTTTATTTATTATTAATTGTACTATTAAAGATAATATTACTGTTATTATAACGGATATTACGTAACTGTACCATTCTATATTGTATAGAAAAAGTACACTTCCTGTTTGAGCCGTGTAAATTACGAATCTGTGCAAAAATACGCCTAATATTAAACCTAATAGTGAGCCAAATATTGTTAGTACAAATGTTTCTCTATATATAAATATAAATATTTCTTTACTGTTAAAACCTAAAACTTTAAATGTCGCAATTTCTCTTTTTCTTTCTGTTACGTTAATTATTGTTAGGTTATATAATACTGCAAACGCTAATAATGATGCACATACTATAACTAAAACGATTAGTTCGTTGATGTTTTTTATTAAGTCATCAAATGTGTCTTCTATTTCACTAGTCTTTGTAATTAAATACATATTGTAATCTTCTAACTCGATATCGCTTGTTATATTTCCGTTTATTAAAATGTTGTTGTATTTTGGTTCAATGTTAAATATTTTTTCGTAGTAATTTGGGCTTATGTATATATAGTGCGAAACATAGTTATAAATGATGTTATCAACTCGCATTATTATTAGTTCATTGTCACTATTTCTTATGCTTATGTTTTCTCCAACATCAACATTTAATTGTTCTGCCATTTGACTAGTTATTGTTACTCCATCATCTGATAAAGTTACTTCTTTTTCTGTTTCTGTGCTTTTTAATGATATGTAATTATTTAGTTCGTTTACATTATTTGGCACGATTAAATATACAGTTTCTTCTTTTCCATCGTATTTATATGTGTATGTATTTTGATTAATTAATAAGTAGTTTGATATGTTGTCTTGATTAAATAGATTTTCCATTTTTTCATCTATTGTTTCTACTTCGTCTTTTAATGTTATCATTTCGTCATATTTTATTATGTCTTGATATTGTATTTTTGAAATGATATTTATGCTATCGTTTAGTCCAAATCCTGTTAATAGTAATGCGGTGCAGCCTGATACACCTAAAATTGTCATTATTATTCTTTTTTTGTATCTGAATAGATTTCTAGTAGTTATTTTGCTCATGAAGCTAAATTTATTCCATATGAAATTTACTCTTTCTACAAATATTTTCTTTCCTGATTTTGGTGCTTTTGGTCTTAGTAAATCTGCTGGTTTGCATTTTAGTTCTTTGCTGCACGCTATTATAGTTACCATTATCATTAAGAATAAAGTAAAAATAATTATTGTACATAGTGTAATTGGATTTACAACTACTATATACTCTGGTAAATAGTAATTTGCTGTAAAAACACCATATATTAACTTTGATATAACTTGATAACCTAGGAATATTCCGACTAATATTCCTATTATTGACGAAGTAAGTACATAGTATAAGTAACTTGAAATAATTCTTGTTTTACTAAATCCGTTTGATTGTAGTATTCCTATTTCTGTTCTTTCTTCTTCTATTAATCTACTAAGTGTGTTTAAACACATAAGTAAGGCAATTATAATGAAAAAAACTGGTAATATTTTAGAAATTGCTTCTACTTTTTCTGCATCGTCTTTGTAATTTTGGTATCCAGTGTTGTCGTTTCGGTCTAATAAATACCAAACCGGTTTTTCAATTTCTTCTAGTTCTTGTTTTGCTTTGTTAATTTGTTCTTCTGCGTCTTTTTTTGCATTTTCTAATTCGTTAACTCCACTATAATATTCTTCATAGCCTTCATCTAATTTGTCTTGTTCTTCTTGAATTTTGATTTCAAAATTGTATTTTTCCTGTTCGATTTCTTTTATTCCTTCTTCAATTTTTGTTAAGTTTGTGTTTATTTCTATTAAACTATTATATTGTGTTTCTAATGCATTTATTTGTAATTCTAAATTTTTATATTCTTCTGTTTCTGGCTCTATTAAATTGAGTTGTTCTTTAAGATTTGTTATTGTTTGATTTAAAATGTTTATTGTCGTTCCAAGTTCGTTTACTTCAATGTTATTGTTTTTTAATTCATTTACTATAGCCTCTTTGTTGTTGATAAGATTGTTATAGCTTTTGTTTATTGAGTTTAATGTTCCTTGTTTTGTTTTGTTTAATGTTTGTTGTCCTTCATCGAGTTCTTGTTTTGCTTCATTTAATTTGCTTTGATTTTTTGCTATCTCTTCATTTAGTTCATTTTGTATTTTTGTTATTTCATCGTAAGCTTCTTTCATTATCTCTTCGTATCTTATTGATTCTCGTATGGGCTTTAATAAGATTAATTCTTCATATAATTCGTTTGCTTTTTCGTTATATTCGTTTTCATATGAATTTGTTTCTTCTGTTCCTTTTGCAATTATGTAACTTTCTGTGAAGTATTCATAATTAAATGCTTCTCTTGGTATAAATGCAAATGATTCTAGTTTTCCATCCCCACTATTTGATATTCCATAACTACTGAACATGTATAATGCTGAATTTATTGTTCCAACTACTTTACATCCATTGATGTTTAGGTATTCACTTGGTTCGTCAAAGGCTAGTATGTCGCCTACTTGATATTTGTTGCTGTCAGCAACGCATTCATTGTTGTTTTCTGGCATACGTCCATCTATTAATTTTACTTTGTTAACTTCATTTTCTATGGCATGTAATCTTATAGAACTACCATTTGCCATTGTATCTAATGAGTATGTTGCTATTACTTCTTTAACATTTTCTAAATTTTTTAATGATTCTATATCTTCATCAGTCAATCCATATGTACTAGTTATTTTATAGTCCATTAATTTGCTATCATCGTAGTATTTATCCGCAGTATAAAACATCCCTGGTGTTGACTCTTTTAACCCAAGGAAAAATCCGGTTCCAAGCATGATTATCACTGAAATAGATATAAATCTTCCAAAAGATTTAAATATTTTTTTTATGCTGTTTTTAAATAGTAAACCCATTACCAATCAATCTCCTTAATATCTTTTGGCTTTTTGTTGATAATTAAATCACTTATTTTTCCGTTCTTCATTTTTATGACTTTATCTGCCATTTGAGATATTATTTGGTTATGTGTAATAATTACTATAGTTATGTTGTATTTTTTGCCTATGTCTTGTAGAACTTCTAATACTTTTTTTCCAGTTATAGAATCTAATGCTCCTGTTGGTTCATCACATAGTAATAGTTTTGGCTTTTTGGCAATTGCTCTTGCTATTGCAACACGTTGTTGTTCTCCCCCTGATAGTTGACTAGGAAAATTGTTCATTCTTTTTGAAAGGCCAACTTTTTCTAAAACCTCTTTTGCTGGAATTGTATCTTTACATATTTGACTTGCTAATTCTACATTTTCAAGTGCTGTTAGATTTTGTACTAAATTGTAAAATTGAAAGACAAATCCTATATCGTTTCTTCTATAGTACGTTAACTTTTTGTCGCTATATTTTGATATGTCTTTTCCGTCTATGATTATACTGCCACTCGTTGGAGAGTCCATCCCACCAAGTATGTTTAAAATCGTTGTTTTTCCAGCTCCACTTGGGCCCAAGATTACTGTAAGTTCTCCTTCGTTTATTTCAAATGATACGTCATCTACTGCAAGTAATTTTATTTCTCCCATTGTATATTCTTTTGTTAAATTTTCAACTTTTATGTATGCCATAGATCCTCCATTTTAATGTTATTCCTATTTATATTTTATCATTTTAAATTTTCTAGTAAATATTTATCACTATTTTTTCATTTTATGTTTACTACTTTTGCATTGTTATAAATTTTGTCCAAGTATTCATCTGGATAGTGCTTATCTAATAAAATTTCTATTTTATTGCTCGGTACTAAATTTTCTCTTCTTTCTTTTTGTCTATAGCAAGCTAAACCTGAAATTGTGGAGTCAACTAGGAAAATACAAGATATTATTATTATAAGTACTTTTACTTTTTTATCCTTTATTTTGATTTGTTCAATTATTGGCAAGATTAAATAGTAAAATAGTATTCCCAATAATCCCCATAAGATTGAATGAAATAAATTAATTCTGCCATTTATATTAAACATTTTTTTTGAATAATCCCAAGATATTGTGCCAAAAATATTTTGTTGCATGTATGAGCATATATATTCTATTAAGCTTCCAGCTAAAAATCCGATTATAAATATTTTTAATATTAAAAATTTGTCAGTTTTTTGCTTGTCTTTTAATAGAAAATACATGGTTAAAGCACCTAATCCATAGATTGGTATAAGTGGCTCATATATGAGTCCTTGTCTTAAAGCATAATTTCCTTTAATTACAATAGTGTATAAATTTTCTAGTATAAAGCCAATAAAACTTCCAAATATAAATATTGTAAATAATAGACAATATTTTTCAAATTTAGTTTTTTTCATAATTATTTCCTTATTATTTTAATTTTATTTCACATTTTATCTCTTTATTAATTAACTTTTTAAATTTTTCTGCATCACATTTATTTCCAACTATGCTACCATAGTGTATTGGTATTACTATTTTTGGTTTTATTATGTTTGCGAGTTCAGCTGCTTCTTCATAATTCATTGTAAATGTTCCACCAATCGGTAAAAGTGCAACATCGCATTTTATTTTTTTGTTTTCTTCTGTAATGTCTGTATCTCCAGCTATGTAATAATTTTCGCCATTAATTTCTATTTTGTGTTCTACCGTGTTGTTAGTTTTTGGATGAATTTGTTTTTTGTTTTTATATGCTGGTATGGTCTCTATCTTTAATGTGTCAATTATGTATTTTTCATTTGGATTTACAATTATTATATTTGAATTTTCAAAACCAAGTTCTTTTACTCTTTCTTTTAAATCTGATGTTATAATAATTTTTGTTTCTTTTTTTCTAACTTTTTTTATATCTTCTTCTGAATAATGATCGTAATGACTATGGGTTATGAATATGTAATCTGCATCATTATAGTTTTTATCTATTTTAAATGGATCAAAATAAATAGTTTTGCTATTTTTAATTTTTATAGAACTGTGTGTTAATACTAAAATATTTTCTAACATTTTTCCTCCTTTATTTATAATATTTAATAGTAAAAATTGTACTTTTATTTGATGAGGTCGCATTTATATTACCATTATCTTCTTCTATTATTGATTTTGATAATGCCAACCCAATTCCTATGCTATTCATGCTCGAATTTTTGCCTTTATAAAATCTATCAAATATGTTTGGTAAATCTTTAGCTGAAATTCCTTCTCCAAAATCTTTAATTATAACTTTAGTATATACGTTATTTTGACTATATTCAATATATATTTTTTGATTTTCTTTGGAATATTCTATGCAATTTTTTAATATATTTGTTATTGCTTCTACTTGCCATTTAAAGTCGCATAATATTTTTGTATTTTCTTCTCCTTTCACTATTATTTTTATATTTTTTAAATCACATAATGTTGATACATTCTTTATGGAATTTTGTATTATGTTTGCTAAAATTGTATTTTCTTTTTTGTATTCAATTGTGTTAGAATCAAATTTAGATAATTTCAACAAATTTTCTACTAAAAAGTTTATATTTAAAATATTACGCTTTATTTCTCGTATAAAGTTATTTTTCGTTTTTTCATCCATTTTTTGATCTTCTATAATATTATCAAGCATTATTATAATACTAGTTAATGGTGTTCTTATTTGGTGCGATATATCTTCTAAACATTTTTTTAAATTTTGTTTATCATTTTTTGAATTTTCTGCTATTTCTTTTAACATTATGGTTGTTTTATATATTTCATTTTTTAATATAGATAATTCATCTTCAGAAATAGAATCTATTTTAAGTTCATAGTTTCTTTTATTTATTTGTTTTATATATTCTATGATTTCATTTATATTTTTTTCTTTTTTTCTATTATATATGAAGAATACTGTCGTTATTATAATGAGAAATGTTATTGTTATGGCAGTATTTATTAGTAAAAATTTATTATATGTTTTATAGTTATCAATTAAAATCGCTTCTTTATCAGTATTTAATCCATATTTTTTAAATGTGAATGTTTCTTTGCTTTCTTGATTTAAAATTGTTATGATTTCGTTTTCTGATAATAGTGGATATTTTGTTTTTAATATGTATATTATTTCTTCAATTTTATTGTTAAAGTTTTGGTTATATTTTTTGTATTCATATGTATTTATAATTGGAGTTATTATCAAAAACATTATTGATATTAAAATAGTTAATTTTATATATTTTTTTAATTCTATTTTATTTTTCATCTATTCTATATCCTATACCTTTGATTGTAATAATAATATCAGTTCCTATTTTTTCTCTTATTCTTTTAAAATATACTGTTATAGTATGGTCATCAACATCGTTTCCTGTCCATTCCCAAATTTTATCTAATAATATGTCTCTGCTTATAACCTTATTTAAATTAGAAAATAATAAATTAATTATTTTTAATTCCAGCGGACTTAAACTTACTGGTATATTATTTTTATATAAAATCATTTTATCTAAATCAAATATGATATCTTTAATTTGTATTTTATTTTGTTTTTGAAAGCGATTTATTATTTTATTTACTCTAGCTAATAATTCTTTAGTACTAAAAGGTTTAGTCATGAAATCTTCTGCACCCAAATTTAGACATTTTACAATTTCATCTTCATCGTCTTTTGCTGTTAGAAAAATTGTTGGTATACCTAAATTTAATATTTCTTTTTTATATAGTTCCACACCATTTCCATCTGGTAGCATTATATCAAGAATTATTAAATTAATTTTTTTATTTTCATTTATGTATTTTAACGCATCACTGATATTAGTTTTATATATCAAATTGTAGTTGTTACTTTCAAAATAATATGATAAACCTTTTATTATAGATAAATTATCTTCAATTAATAAAATATTCATAATATAAACTCCCTTCTTTTATATTATACCATTTTTAAAAGGGCTTTTGCCCTTTTAAATGTTTTCATTACGGATAGTTTCAATTGTGTTTTGTTTATTTATTTTATTTATAGAGTATTTCATTATAACAAATATTAATATAAATACTATTAATATAGATATTAATATTCCTAATAACGGTAAATTATATGGCATTCCACTGTCTTCTGTTAAGAAATAATGAATAGTATACGATAATATAGTTCCTAAAGTTATTCCTATTATTAATGATTTTATTCCAATAAACAAACTTTCTAGTCTTATCATTTTATTGAATTCTTTTTTTGTCATTCCGACTGATTTTAGCATTGCAAATTCTTGTCGTCTTAATTCCATATTTGTTGTTATTGTGTTAAATATATTTGTTATTCCTATTAATGATATAACTATTATAAATCCGTATAAAAATATCCCAATCAGTGTGAATAAGTTGTTCATAATTCTAACATTTTCTTCTAAATTATTTAGATAATAATCTTCAGTTTTTAAATACTCATCAATTTCATCTTGTAACTTATTAGCATTATTTGAATTATAAAATATCTCTAAATCTTCGGAAGTAAATAATTTATCAAATAATTCATCACTGATAATAAATTGTGAACTTTCTCTATTTTTTAAACCAAATGGTTTTTCTTCTGTAACAAAAGCAATTTCTAAATTAATTGAAACATCATTATCAACAAAGCCTTTTATTACATCTCCTTTTTTTAAATAATTAATTCTCATATATTTATTTACAAATTTGCTCTTTTCATTATCGTATTTGCTTATATTAGCGTAATCAGATAATATTAACTTATCCTTTACATCTTGATACTTTAATCCTAATGAATCTACATATTTTTTATATTGATCATCACCAATTGCAATTATATTAATATAATTATCTATATCTGGGTCTAGCTCTAATTTTAACCAATTAATATATTCAGAACTATAATAGTTTTCAATGGATTTTATAGTAGTTTGTCTAAGTATTGTATAATTTTCAATGTTGTCGAATTTTGTAGTTTTAATAAACTTATCTAGATTATTTCCATTACCACTATTAGATAAATACACATTATACTCACTAATATTAAGTTCGTTTTCTACCATATCAAAAGCGATTCTCATAAAACTAAATAATGCAATAAATACAGTTACAGAAACTACTATTGAAATGGTTGTAGTTCTATATTTTTTCTTATTTCTTTTTAAATTTTTATATGATATTTCTCCTCCTATTCCAAATAATTTGTTTATAATTTTTGGACATTTTAAACTTTTTTTATTTATTTTAATATTTGAACTATTTCTTATTGAATCTATTGGAGATGTTTTAGATGCTTTACTTGCACTTCTAAATGCTGATAAGTATATTGTAATTATTCCTAACAAAATTGCTATGATAATTGCAATATAAGAAAACGAAAATATAAGTTTTAAGCCATCGCTTAACATATCTTTTAAATAATAATTGCTTATTATAATTAGTATGTATGATGCTACAAAACCTGATAATATACCTAGCGGAATACCAATCATTCCCAAAATTGTTGCTTCATAAAAAACATTTTTCTTAATCTGTTTTTTTGTGGCTCCTATGCTTTTTAACATACCATATTGTTTGATTTTCTCCGTTATTGATATGTCAAAACTATTTTTTATGCAAAATACTGATGTAGTAATTATGATTGTTATTACAATTCCAGCTACTATTCCTAGTCCTCCAACTCCGCTTCCACTTATTGGATTTGTTTCTAAACTTATTAAATATTCATTAACGTTTATTTCATACTTTGATTTACTTAATTCTTCGTTTATTTTTTCAAATTCTTCGTAGGTTGCATTTGATACTCCTGTATATGCTTTTTCGAATAGATCTTCATCGATTTCTAAAATATTAGCTGTTATTTTATATATGTTTTTTAATGATTTGTCGTTATAAAGTATGTATAAGTCGACGTTTCCTTCAAAGTTTTTTTCATCAGTATATGTTATTAGTGTATATCCTGGTGCGATGTAATCTTCTATGTTTGATGCTGGCCTTTCTATTACTCCAACTACTTTATATGTTTTTTTAGTCGTATCAATTATTTTTTCATTACTTTTTTCTATGTAGTTGGTTTCTTCTTTGCCGGTTTCCATATCTACCATTGTTTCTGTCATATTAACTGGATTGTATGGATTATTTTGTGTTAATTCGTGACCTTCATTATCTACTCTTTTACCAACCTCTAAAGTTATTGTGTCTCCAATCTGGTAATCAATTCTTCCATTAGTTTTTAAATGGGTCGGAATTAGTATTTCGTTTTCGTTTTCTGGCATTCTACCTTCAACTAATTTTATTGATAAATTTTCTAATGATTTTTGTGTAAATGCTTTTATGTACGCGTAAGGTTTATATTCGTTTTTTGAATCAATGTTGGCATACCCAATGTTTTTTGTTATATTTATCTCTTCAATTGCTCGATTGTTTTTAAACGTTTGTATTTCTTCGTTTGGAACGTTATAAAAGGCTACATGAAAATTACCTTTTTCGTGTATTTCAAAATTTATTAACGATTTTACTCCACTTGCATATATTGTCGAAACTGCAGTAATTAAAGCAACTGACAAAATTATTCCAATTATAGTAACAATTGTTCTTTTTTTATTTAATTTTAAATTTTTTATTGTTAACTTGTTAAGCAAGGACATTTTAAACCTCCTCAACAATTTTGCCGTCTTCTATTTTTATTATTCTGTCAGCATATTTTGCAATTTCCATGTTATGTGTAATCATAATAATTGTTTGTTTTAAATCTTTATTTGATTTTTTTAGTAGTGTTACAATTTCATCGCTCGATTTAGAATCCAAGTTTCCTGTTGGTTCATCAGCTAGTATTATTGTTGGCTTTGTTATTAAAGCTCTACCGATACTGGTTCTTTGTTGTTGTCCACCTGATAATTCATTAGGCAAATGTTTTTTTCTGTTTTGTAAACCTAATAATTTTAGCATTTCATTTAATTCTTCTTTATCTATTTCTCTATTATCTAATGATAATGGTAATGCAATATTTTCTTCAACATTTAATATTGGAATCAAATTATAGAATTGATATATTAAACCCACTTGCCTTCTTCTGAAAATCGCTAATTTATCATCATCTAATTTAAAAATATCTTTTCCATCAATATATACTTTCCCTGAAGTTGGTCTATCAACCCCACCTATAATATGTAACAATGTTGATTTACCACTTCCACTTGCACCGACAATTGCAACAAATTCTCCCTTTTCGATAGAAAATGAAACATCATCTAACGCAATAACTTTTGTTGTATCTTTTCCATATATTTTTGTTAAATTTTCAACTTTTAATATTTCCATAACTTTTCTCCTTTTCATTAATAATTATATTATTATTAAAGTTACAGGTAAGTCACTTTAAAATATTTTTTACAATTTATTGATTAGTTCATCATATTTATTTGATAATTCAGTATCATCAAAAACTATATTTTTTCCAACTATTTCCCAAGCATTTTGGTTATTTGATAACATGTTAATAACTTCTTCATAAATATTTAGCATATCTAATATTTCATTTAAAGATTTTTCTACTTCTTCTGTTCCATTATCATATTCTATATCTCCTACATATTCTTCTCTATATAATTCAATATAGTATTCATCTAAGTTTTTATCTTTTATATATGACATTGCCTTTTCTTCAGTAAAAAATTCTAAGTATACATTTTTGTATTCTGTGAGGTTGTTTTTTGTATCTTCTATATATTGCTTTGACTTTATAAAATCTTTACCATCATTCAAATAATTTTCAACTGTTAAAATATTTATCAAATTTTCATCATTTAATATATTAGCAATTTTTAATGTATTATCAAAATTGTCTTTTAAATAGTTTTTAAAAGATTTTTCTACTTCTTCGTAATCTCCTTTTGTAATTGTTCGATTTAATACTTTATATATTTCTTCGACATTAATTTCTTTTGCATTAGTTAGTTCACTTATGTATACTAGTTCCTTATTTAGTTTGTTTTCTTGAATTAAATCCCATATAACTAGTGAACTTATGATTATTATTATAAGTAATGCTATTAATAAAATTATTTTTAATACTTTTTTCATTTTTACTCTCCTTTTAATGCTTTGGTTTACTAGTAATTATTATTTTTTTCCATATCTAGATCTGTTGCAATTCCCTTCATAAGAGTTATTATATCATTTGAAAAATTTTCTTTATTTGTTAAAAAATCTCCAACTGCAAATTCGGATTTATTCACGTTTATTCCTTTTAAATTTGCCGTCATATTTGTATTATTGTTTTTAGGTATAAAATATCTTACAAATATTTTTTCTTTATCTGTAGTATCAATCTCAAACACTGTTGCGTGGCCTAAATTACGTGCCATTATTAATATTTTGTCTGTCAAACTTAATATGTCTATTCTATCGCTATTTATATTATCTTTTAAAATTTCATCAAATAATTTTTCTCCAAGTTCGTCTATCTTTCCTCTTAAAAATATTCCCTCCCATTCATCTGTTTGATTCTCTTTTTTGCTCTTAATTTCAGGTATGTCTTCATAAAATTTTTCATTGTTTATTATGTAACTATGAATATAATGTAAAAATTCATTAATCGTTATAGGTGTTTCAACATTTTCACCATAAAACAAATAATATCCTTTCAATCCTTTTCTAACAGAATCTACAAATTCAGGTCTTAAATTGCCAATATTACTTTTAATATATTGTAAGGTTTTTAATAATCCTTGGTTTAAAATACTATAAAATTCGATTCCGTTTATATCTTGCTCTATTTGGTTGATTTTAGATGTAAATGTGTCTTTTATATGGGCTGGGATATTAAAGTCACTAATAATTTGATTTATTAAAAAATTTATTTTTTCGATTTCTTTAATTAACTTATCTGCATAATTTATTTTTGACTCTTCATCATAAAAATCTGTCTCTGTAGGTATTATCGCATTTAATATTTGCTTTATTTCTAAATCCTTTTTAAAAAAGATTTCAATTTTTTGGTATTTTTCTTCTTTTATCATACATTACACCTTTTACATTTCTAAATCTAAATAAACATATTTATTCATATCATATGATAGATTTTTATCTATCATTTTTTTTGCAATTTTACATTTTTTTGAAATTCTATTTCCGTTTAATAATGGATCAATATATCTAATTTTTGCTGGGTGATTAACATAATATACATTTTTGGGTTCTTCTTTTGATGTTTTTACTTTTTTGGCAGTTTTCCAAATATTAAATATTTTTTTGTATTTGGATTTTTCAATTATGTTTATTATTTCACTTTCTTTGAGTTCATATAAATCTTTTTTAGATATTTTGTTTTCTTCATTAAGTTTTTTTAATATGTCTGCAATAAATTGCATTGAATATCTTGTCTTGTCTTCTCTATATATTATTGATAATTTGCTAGTTACTTTAACAAATTCTCTCGCTATTCTTTTTGTTTTAAATCCTAATTCAATTTCATTGTTTTCATTTATTTGAATTTCAATGTCATTATAAATTTCTTCTATTACACTTTTCTCTAATAATCTATAAGTAAATAATGCGTTTGATAGTGAATATTCTAATCTATCTGCTGATAATTTTGGTGTATCATTGTCAGCAATTGGATATAAGTGATAATTATCTATTTCAGAAAGTTTTATCTCATCTCTTTTTAAGAGTTTCATAATGTCACTAGAATTTTTAATAATGTCGGATGTTAAGTCTTCTGTTGATTCTTGATTCATATAATCTCCATCTAAAAAATCTACGCAGTGTTTGAATGCCGGTGTTGCTATGTCGTGGAAGAGCCCTGCTAAAGTTTGTTTTTTGTCATGAGTAAAATGCCACACTATTAATGCAACTGCTATTGAGTGATCTAAACTTGAAAAGAAAAATTTGCTTTCGAATAAATCAGAATATATTGTCCCACATGTTATACTTATATATTTTTGAGATAAAAGTTCTTTTGTCTCAATATACTCATTTAACCACTCCGGAAAATTTGGTTCTAATATTTTAAAATATTCTTTCAATTCGTTGTTGGCTTCCTCTATATAGTTCATTTTACCACCTGTACGCATAATAAATTTCTTATTTGTATTATATCATATTTTTTGCACAATTACTTTTTATTGCTATGATTTTCAATTAATCTTTATATAATGAAGTGACTTTGTTTAGTTTACATACACTTCAATTTGTTTTTTGTATGTTTGTATAAAATAACATTTTCAAACAAAACATAGTAATTTAGCAGAGGTTTGTATATTTATGTTTAATCCAAATTTGAGCAATACATTTATTACAATTTTTATCTCTATTTACACATTTAGGGCAATAATTATTTTTTCTATAATAGTTATTTCCTAAATTTTTAATTAATTCATATCCACATTTTTTTAAAATAAATTTAGAATTTACATATTTTCCATTGTCACCCCATGCCTCATAAAGGATGTCATATTTATTATTACAACTGCACAATTTTAATAAGTTTGTTCCGATACCTCTACCTTGTTATTTTTTATCTACAGCTAAATATAAAATTTCTCTGATATTCTTTAAATTCAAATTATATTTATCGGATTTTATAACATTGCTTATTCCGCAAGTTCCTACAATTTTACCATTAATAATACATACATAATAATTATTTATATCTTTAGTTATATCTTCAATATTAGTTTCTAATATTGATTTTTTAGATTTAATGTTACAAGATCCAATCAAATCCGTAACAAGTTGTGCTATGCAGTTAATGTCACTAATTATTGCTTTTCTATATTCCATAAATATCAACTACTTTCATTAATTATTTGTTTAGTTAAATAATATTATTAATTTAATATATATAAATAAATCTGCTAAATTATTATATTTTTATAATGATTAACAACTTTTTAGTTCGCATACGCATTCAACATGATTGGTTCTAGGAAACATGTCAAAAGCTTTGATGCATTCTAATTTGTAACTATTATTTAATAAATTTAAATCTCTTGCTAATGTCATTGGATTACAAGATACATATATGATTTTTTTAGGATTTATACTAATAATTTGTTTTATTGTTGTTTTACTTAGACCACTTCTAGGTGGATCTACAATTATTGTATCAATTTTTTCATTAATTTTTGGTAAGTTATCTTCTACTTTTCCTAACATAAAAGTGATATTTTCTAAATTGTTTATTTTTTTATTTTCTAAAGTATTTTTATAGGAGTTTTCATTTATTTCTATTCCATATATTTTTTTGCAATTTTCACTTAGTAAAATCGAAAACACGCCAACTCCGGAATATAAATCAAGTAATACATCATTTGAACTGATAAGTTTTTTTATGTGATTAAACATTTTTTCATAAGTATATGGGTTTATTTGAAAAAATGAATTTAAATTGACTTTGAATTTATATTTATCTATGTTTATTGTTATATTTTCATTTTCATTTGAAATTATCTCTTTTCCATTAGTTCTTATAATTCCTTCTTTTGGTTTGTTATGTAATATTTCATTTATCTTTTCATCGACTAATTTGCATTCTTTAATTTCTATTACTTCACTACTATTCTTTTTTACTAAACCTATCTTTTCATTTTGTTTATGTAATGTTATTTTATTTCTATAGTTGTATACTTTATCAGAAGGTGTTATTTCTATGTTTACATCTATGTGTGCGTATTTTTTTAAGATATTTTCTACTTTTTCTTTTTTATATTTAAGTTCAGTTTCATAGTTCACATGGCCAAAATCACAACCGCCACATTCATTAAAATATGGGCATATTGGATCTATTCTATAAGAGCTTTTTTGAATTATTTTTTGAATCTTTGCTAAGTTATAATTTTTTTTCTCATTTGTAAGTATTATATCTATTACTTCACCAGGCAACGCATTTTCAACAAATGTTATTTTGCCATTTACTCTTGTAATTCCTAAACCTTGGTGATTTATATTTTCTATTTTAACTATCATATTTTCTCCTGTAGTTATTATATCACGTATATAAACATTTTTTTTGTAAAACTTAATAATATGAACAGTAAAGATGTGTTGAGAAAGTTATATAAATTAAAGAAAACAATGCCAGATTTAATGATAAAAGAATTAAGTTATGGCCTTTTTAGTACTGTTTATGTAGTAGCAATTGAAACTGTATGTAGTACAGATAGAATTAATGATTTTATATTAAAATTTTTTGGTAATAAAAGAAATAGCGCAAAGAAAAATATTAATATAAATAAAGATTTACAACAATTTGTTCCTGGTATTAATAAAAAAACTATAAAAGACTTTGACAATTTGCTCTATTTTTTATTTAGTGGATTTACAGTTATTATTTACGATAAAACATTTTTAGCATTTGAAACAAGAGCAAGTATTGATAGAGGTGTTAATCCCCCTACAAGTGAGCCTGTTACTCGTGGACCTAAAGATAGCTTTAATGAAAATTATAACACTAATTTAGGTCTTATTAGAAAACGTGTCAAATCTAAAGATTTAATTATTGAAGAATTAACTGTAGGTAGAGAATCTAAAAGTAAAGTTGCTGTTATTTATATGGGTAATATTTGCGATATAAATGTTGCAAATAAAATAATTAAAGATATAGAGGATATAGATATTGATGGTGTTTTTGATATAAATTATATAAAAGAGTTAATTAGAAATCAAAATTATACTTTTTTTCCTACAATGATTGTAAGTGAAAAGCCAGATGATACTTCTAAAAATCTTTTAGATGGAAAAATTATTGTTATGATGGAAAATTCACCTGAAGTCTTATTATTACCCACTTTCTTTATTAATTTTTTTCAAAATAATGAGGATTATTATAGAAAACCTTTTTTTGTTTCTTTTGTAAGGATTATTAGAATATTGAGTTTTTTTATTTCAATTATTTTGCCGGCTTTGTTTCTTTCTTTACTGACTTATGACCAGGAAATACTTCCTACCAGTCTTATAATTAATTTTGCTGCTCAAAGAAATAATATTCCTTTTCCAACTATTATTGAACTTTGCATTCTTTTATTCATATTCGAAATAATATATGAAGGTGATGCAAGAACACCATCTTCAAGTAGCACAAGTTTGTCAATATTAGGTGCATTAGTTTTAGGTGATGCCGCAGTTAACGCAGGTTTAATTTCACCAATAGTTGTAATAGTTGTTGCTATTTCATCTATTACTAGTCTTTTATCTGTATTTCAGGAAATGCAAACTCCTATTAGATTTTGGAGATATACACTCTTAATATTTGTATTATTCTTTGGAATAGTTGGATTTTGCGTGGGATGTACTCTTCTTTTAATTAATTTGTGCACTATTGAAAGTTATGGCAAATCTTATTTATCTCCATTTGCTCCATTTGATTTGCAAGCACAAGGAAATGCTGTTATCAGAAGAAATTTAAGACATTTAAAATTCAGAAAATCTTATTTATCAAATAATCACGTTAGAAAGGGTTAATTATGAAAAAATTATTTGTTTTATTAGGCTGTTTGTTTTTATTGTCTGGCTGTTATAATCATAGAGAATTAAATGATCTTGCTATTTGTAGTGGACTTGGTGTTTCCTATAGCGAAAATAAGTATACTTTAACTTTGCAGGTTGTTAATACAAGTGCTTTTGATGCTAAGTCTTCAAATAATAATGCTTCTTTTTCTGTTTATACTGAAGAAGGTAAAACAATATTTGAAGCTATTAATAAAATCAGTAAAGAACTTTCAAAGGAAATAACTCTTACTCAATTAAAGGTAATAGTTATTGATGAGTCTGCCATAATAGATAATTTGGGAAGTTTAGTTGATTTTTTAATGAATGATTTGGAAGTTAGTTTAAATGTTCCTGTTGTAACCTCTTTAAAATCTAATCCTAAAGATGTCCTTAGTGTTATTACTCCTAATAATGAAATTAATGCTTCTTATATTTCTAGTCTTATTGAAATCAATAATAGTAAATTTGGTAATGCTTATCCTATAGAACTTTCAAGCTTTTTTGTCGATTATTTGACTGATTATAATAGTATTATGTTAACTAATGTTGAATTAAAAGAGTCAAGTGATATGGAAGATAACAATGATGTGTTAAAAGATACTGATAATGCTTCAACTTTGTATATAGATAATCCGGTTGTTTTTAATAATGAAACTGTTTATAAATTAAATTTGGATGAAAGTATAGTTTTAAATACTATTGAAAATAATATTAATGATAATTCTTTGACCTTTGATTGCAATGGTGGGAATTTTTCAATTATGGTTTTAAATTCTAAATTTGGTTTTTCTAAATTTGAAAATAATAATATTTATTTAAATGGTAATTTAAAAGGTTCTGTTAATGAATATAATTGTAGTTGGGATTTGGATGATGATCAAACTTTATTTAAACTTGAAAATGTAATTAAAAATAATTTTTATGACATAATTGATAATGCTTTTAATAAATCAAAAGAGCTTAAACTTGATTTTTTGGAAATTGGAAAATTTATATATAATAATTATCCTGATGAGTATAAAAAAATAAAGGATGTTAATATTTCTCTTGCCGACTTTAATATTGTTAATAAGATTAGTGTTGATTTAACTAAACAGGGAAATTTAAGGAGAGATATAAATGAATAAACAGCTTAATAGTACTAGTTTTTCACTTATGATTAGTGCATTAAATAAATGCTTGTTTTTGGGTCTTTTAATACCATATATGTTTAAAATATCTAAAACTAGTACATTTATTAGTGTTATAATTGGATTTGTTATAAGTTTGTTCTTTTTTGTTATGCTACTTTTGTTATTTAATGTTAATAGTAATTTGTCTTTTGTGGGTAAAGTTAAAAATAATTTTTCTAAGCCTTTTTCGTTTTTTGTAACTCATTTGCAAATTGTTATAGTTATTATGTTAGCTTCTATGCTTTTGTGGCGTCTTTCTTCTTTTACTACTAATGAGTATTTGTATGAAACGCCTATAATTTTAGTTGTTCTTTTAATTTCTCTTCCAATATTTTATATTTCGGTTAATAATTTTACTGTATTGTGTAGGTTTAATAATTTATGTTTTATGGCTGGTTTGGTTATTATTATTTTTAATTTTATTGGATTATTGCCTCATTATGATGTCAATAATTTTAAACCTTTTTTTACTGATAGTTTAGGCAGTATTTTAAATTCAGCTATTCATTACGCTGTTTTAACTATAAGTCCTGTTTTTTTGCTTACTATTATCCCTAAAGATAATATTTCTAATAATAAATCATTTAATAAAAAGATGATAATTTCTTTTATTTATTCTAATGTAATGGGTTTTCTTATATTTTTTACTATTCAAATGAGTTTGCATATTGATCTTATTAATTTGTATACTTACCCTGCATTTACTGCACTTAAAATTATTAATTTGTCCAATTTTATTGATTCTGTGGAAAATATTTCGGCAATTTTATGGTATATTTATATAACTCTTGCAATTTGTATGTGCGTGATTTATGCTAAATTTTCAATTAAAGAATTCTATGGTATAAATAGTAGTCGCTTTGAGAATATTTTGGGTATAGCTTTGGTTATTTTAATTTTGTTGATTGTTTTGCCTATTGCTAATTTGTCTTATTATTTGGATAAGATTTCTATAATGAAATATCCTTTTTATATACTTTTAATCTTGTTATTAAGTTATTTATTTGTACTAATTATTTGTAAATTTAAAAATAAAAACTAACGTTTTTGTTAGTCTTTAAAAAAGTCTCTTTTATTAAATGTGGCTGTCATAAATCTCCACGCTGCTTTTTTATTTGTTAGCCATTCTATTTTAGCATTATTTTTAGTATTTGTTATCATTTCTTTTACTAAATAATTTGCTACAACATCTGGATAATCACCCAAAATGTTATATACTTTTTTGGTTTTTTCTGACAAATTTATTTTTTGTTTATTTCCTAATGCATTAGTTATAAAATCAGTTATCATTATACCTGGACTGAGTTTTCCAACTATAACTCCGGTTTTTCTTTCTTCGCTTTCTTTGGCTAGTGCCTCTGTAAAATATGTTATTGCTCGTTTGCTTGTTCCATATATTGATAGGCCTAACATCATTGCGTCGTTGCTTCCATATCCTTCGATATTGTATATTGCTCCTTTTTTGTTTTTAATCATTTCTTGCATTATTAAGTTTGAAGCCATTATTGTTCCTTTTAAATCAACATTTATTACTGTGTTTATCTCGTCTTCGGTAAGCTCCCAGATTGCTTTTTCTGGTTGGTTTACTCCTGCATTATTTATCCATATGTCTATGTCTTTGTATTTTTCTTTTGCAAAGTTTATTAGATTTGTTATATCGCTTGTTTTTGTAACATCACATGCACATAATTCTACGTTTCCCGTTTGAATTAAACTATCTAAGTTCTCTTTTGCTTTTTTTAGGTTTTCTAAATTTAAGTCACTTATTATCACATTAAAATTGTTTTGTTTAAATACTTTGGCCATTTCGTAACCTAATCCTCTGGCACTGCCAGTTATTACTACTGTTTTCATATTTTCTCCTTTTATTTAAATTATGGTGCCGGAAACAGGACTTGAACCCGCAACCTACTGATTACGATTCAGTTGCTCTACCAATTGAGCTATTCCGGCTTGGTGTGGGTAAAGAGATTTGAACTCTCACGATTTTCATCACATGCACCTCAAGCATGCGCGTCTACCATTCCGCCATACCCACATAAAGGCTTATAATTTTAAACCTTTAACAAAATTTTCTTTATATTCTATTACTTGTTCTTGTGACATTAAATTAATTTTCTCTATATAAGTATCTGCGATATATTGGTAAAATGAATCTCTTTTAGCATAACCTTTTTGTAAATATATCATTTCACCTACTTCATAATCTTTATGCTCACATTCAGAATACCTATGTACTTTTGATAATAAATATATTTTCTTCCCTTTAAATGTTATTACTCCATTAATGGATCTATTTTCTAAAATTATATCTGAGTCATCTACCAATGTTAATGATCCGTTAAATTCAAAATCGTTTTCATTTACTTTTTTAAAAGACATTTCTACTATTTCTAATTTACTTATCCCGTTAACGCTGTATGCACTGTTACTTATTTCTTTACTTCCTAATAAAACTGACAGACATTTATCAAATTCTTCATCAGTTATATTTTTTTGTCTAAAACTTGTTTCTAATAATACTTTGTCTTCACTTGTCATTAATCTTTTTGCCTCATTGCTTTAAAAAGTTTTGTCCATAATTTACTTGTAGAATAATTTAATATTCCAACTTTATAAACTCTTATTCCATATTTAAAGAATAATCCTATAACAATTATTAATAATACTATAGATATTATTATTTCTGTTATTCCTATTTGTCCCATTATTAATAGAACTGGTGCGAGTAGTGCTGATATAAAAGGTATTATCGAAAATACAGTGATAAATGTTGCATTTTCAAATCCAGATGCCATAAGTGCTAAATAATATCCAACCATTATAAGTATCATCATTGGTGTTTGTAATTGTTGATAGTCTTCGATACTTGTTGTCATAGATGCCAATATTCCTGCAAGTAATGAATAAGCAATTATGCTTAGTACAAGTAATATAATTATTAGAGGTAGAGCCAACATTACTTCTTGTAGTAAGCTCGAAGCGCTTATCATCTCCCCAACTTGATTTAAGTTTATTCCAAAACTTTCAATTATTCCTGTTCCATTTATTTTAGAACGTATTATTAAACCTATTGCTCCATAAATTAACATTAGTATGCTTTGTAATAATACAAATGCATTTACTGTTACCATTTTTGATATAAAATGCGTCTTTGGTGATACGCTAGAGATAATTATTTCCATACTTTTTGAAGTTTTTTCTTCATTAATCTCTGCACCTATCATTTGTATTACAAATATAACTATTAAGAAAAATGGAATTATAAAAATTGGGATTAATGTATAACTAAATGTTTTTATGTTTTCTGCTGCTTCATCATATTCAGTATTTAACATTACTTTTGATATTTCTACGCTTTTATATATGTTTGCTAATTCTTCTGCACTAATATTGCTTTGTTGAATTGCTATATTCATTCTTATTGTATTTAAAGTATTTAGTATTCTTTGTTCTAAACCTGAATCTATTTCATCGTAAGCAGTCAATTCTGCTGCTAATATGTTTTCTTCGTCACTTTTTATGGTAAGAATTATGTTTTTGCTTTCATCTTCTTTTATATCGTTTTCTAAGTCTTCTTTACTTTCTTCTAATTTTTTAAATTCTATATCTGTTTGTGAAATTGTAAAACTTTCTGTTTGTTCAAAAGTATTTATGAATGTGTCATATAAATTGTTTGTTTCGTCATTTATGTATACTTCTGTTGCAGTGTCAAAGTCGCCACCAAAAAACTTTATTATGGTATCTATATTGATTAATATAGGTATCGCTAAGATAAGAATTATGTTCACTATTTTAAAGGTTTTTGTGTTAACTTTTCTTTTAATCCCTTCGCCTATTAAAAACATTAATTTATTTTTCATATGATTCACCTACTTTTTCTATAAATATTTCATTTAGTGTAGGTTCTTCTACAATAAATTTTTCTATATTATTTTGTTTTTTTACGTAATCAAATACATTTTTTACGTAATTTTTTTCTTTAATGTTTACAATGTATTCAATTCCTGCTTTTTCTACTTTTAATACACCGTCTATTTTTAGTAATTCTTCTTTTTTGACGTCTCCTATAATTTTGATGTTTTTCTTCTTGTATTCGTCTTTTATATTTTTTAATTTTCCTTCTAATACTGTTTCGCCTTTTACTAATATTAGTAGTTTTTCGCAAAAATACTCTACATGATCCATTCTATGTGAAGAAAATATTATCATTCTTCCTTCATTTTTGTATTCTAATATTACATCTTTAAATAATTCTACGTTGATTGGATCTAGTCCTGAAAATGGCTCGTCTAATATTAATAATTTTGGGCTGTGCAATATTGCCATTATAAATTGTACTTTTTGTTGATTACCTTTTGATAGTTCTTTTATTTTTCTGTCTTTGTATTCTAATATATGAAATCTTTCTAGTAATCTATCGAGTTCAGTTTCTACTTGGTTTTTAGTCATTCCTTTTAATTGTCCGTAAAAAAATGCTTGTTCTTTTACTGTTAATTTTGTTAGTAGGCTTCTCTCTTCTGTTAGAAATCCTATTTTGTCAGTAGCATTATAATCAATTGGCTTTTCATCTAGGGTTATTGTTCCTTCTGTTTTGTCTAATAATCCTGTTATCATTCTAAATGTCGTTGTCTTTCCTGCTCCATTAACACCTAAAAGTCCAAAGATTTCGCCTTCTTTAACTTCAAAGCTAAGATTTTTTACAGCTAAAAAGTCTCCATAATATTTTGTAACATTGTCTACCTTTAACATCCTCTCACCTCGATATCAATCTATATAAATAATACAATATTATGCATAACAGTTCAAGAAAAAAAACATGCTTAAACATGTTTTCTAATTATCTTATTTTTTATATTGTTGACGTAGTTTTCTCCAAATACGTCATATAGTAATTTTGTCTTATAAGCTACTATTATATATGTAATTGCTCCTAGTATTGCATATGTACCACACACAATAATTATGTTTAATGTGCTGTCACTTCTAATTGGCATAATTTGATTTAATATTAGTAGAACTATTAACATTGAAATTATTGAAAGTGCTTCTTTTTTTAATATGTTTACAATAGGTTTATATGTAAATGTTAGTTCTCTTTTTAAGCTTGAAAGTGCCAAGAAAAATGATAGCGAATATCCTAATAAAGTTGCTGCAATTGCACCATAATAAGCTGGTATTCCTATGTTATGGAATAATATCATTAGTGGTATGTCTAATACTGCATTAGTGACAAATCCAAGTATTGTGTTTAAGTAAACTATTTTAAATTTGTTTAAACTTTGTAAAGTCATGTTGATAGTCATGTGTAAACTAGCTGCAATTGCTGAGTAAACTAAAAATTTTAAAATTGCACCGCCATACTCACTAGCACCATAAAATAGTGTGTAAACCGGTTCTGATAATATTGACAAACCTACTGCCATAGGTAAAGCAGTTACTATAATTATTCCAATTGCTTGAATAAATTTTTTGTTTAATTCTTTTATGTTATTTTTTACATAATAGCTTACCATGTGTGGTATTAGACTTACTCCAAGTCCAATTGACACTGAGTTAATGATCATGCATATTTTTGTTCCCCACGTTGCTATTATGCTTGAAATAATTTCACTTTCTTCAGCTGAATACCCTAGAAAATATAAGCCTCTTATAATTAGTGACATATCAGTAAGACTATATATATCAATTGCAATACTTACTATTATTAGTGGAATTGCATATGTAATTATTTTTTTTATAATTTCTTTGTCTTTTACTTTTGGTTCCTCTTTGCCTTTTGTTTTTATAAATAATTTTTCATTTTTCTTTATTTTTATTTTTAAATATATATATGCTGCTAAGCCACCGAAGAAGGCTCCTGAAATTGCAATAGCGACGCCAGTACTTACACTTCTATGTAATATATTTATGGTAATGTAAGAACCCATTAATATTATTGCAATTCTAACTATTTGCTCGATTATTTGGCTAGTTGATGATGGTGCAATAAATTTATGTCCTTGTAAATATCCTTTTGTCGCCGATAAAAACGGAATTATTAATAAGCAAAATGATACGCTTCTTATGCAAAAACCTATGTCTTGTATTGAGTTTCCACCTTCTATGTTTCCAATTATTAGTACTGCAAATTCTTCTGCAAATACAAATACTAAAAAGAATGCTATACATGATATTATTGTCATTACGTTTCTACATATTTTGTATGCTCGTTCTTTTGTTTCATACATTTCAAGTGCATTGTATTCGCTTATTATTTTGCTGATTGCAACCGGCAATCCAGCTGTGGATATATTTAAAAATAGGTTATATACATTATAAGCGTATGAATATAATGCACCTCCATCTTCACCTATTATTCTGTAGAAAGGAATTACATATAAAGCACCTAATATTTTAATTAATATTATCGCAAAGGTTGCAATAAATGTTCCTTCTACAAATGAGTTTTTTTTCATACTGCATAACTCCTTAATCTTCATCGTACACTACCATTGCTGTGAAACAATATATTTGTTCTTCACTAAACATTGCTACTGATACTTGAAACTTTATATCTATTATATCATTATTTAACGTGCTTAAAAAATTATTTAAACTTGCCTCTAAATCTTTTTCATGATTTTCATCTATTATCTTTACTTTATACATAGTGCTCACCAATTATAATTTAGCACTTCGTATTTAATTTTTTTGTCTAAAATTGTTTTATATAGTAATCTTTTTTTTCATTGCCCTCTTCATCTATATATTTTATCATTGCTTTGAATTCTATGTCTTTTATTTCATTGTCTATAAATCCAATGAGTTGTATACCTTTTATTTCTTCGTTTTCCTTAGTTAAATCAATTTTTTCTTCAAATATCCCAGATGTTGGAAAAATATCATCAGTTTCTTGATTGTGAATAACTATTACTTCTATATCGTACATATCTACTTGCGCGTTATCTAACGTTAAAACGTACATTGTTTCTTCATCTGTAATTTTTTCTAATTCTATGTTTACTAAATAATTATTAATTTCACTTGCTTCGTTATTTTCTTTTAATTCGTTTATATAGTTATTATATATTTTATACTCTTCACTCATCTCGTCAGTTGAACAACCTGTCATTATTATTACCATAATTAGTATTATTATTTTTTTCATATTTTAATTATATATCAAGTATAAAAAAAAAGAAAGTTTCTATTTTTCTTCTTTCTTGTGACTTTCTTTTTTTAATTTTTTGTTAATTTCTGTTGTATTTCTACATATTACTAAAATTACTAATGAAAATTCAAATGCTAACCTTAATATTAAGTTTCCTATAATTAAGTATGCTAAGAATGCGATAAAACTTGCACTTATTAATGCAAAAGATGATAATGTTATGTATATTGCTAATATTATATAAGCAACTTTTAATAATACTTCTGCAAACATTGACTTAAAACTTAAAAAGTCATATAACCAGCCTATAAATCCTTTATATTTTCCTTCATTAGATTTGTTTAGAAATACTAGATAAACTACAATACCGCCTATTAACGCTGCAACTAAACTAACTAGCATCCATGTTGCTGCCGAACTTGCTGTTGATGAAATATTATAGTCTATTCCATAATTACCATATCCGTACATAAACATCCTCCTTCTATTTATATGATATCATATTATTTTTTATTTTAATATATTCTTTTATTACTTTATAACAAAATTAACAATTTTGTTTGGTATAATTATTTCTTTAATTATTTCTTTTCCTTCAAGATATTTTTGTACGTTTTGTTCTTTTAAGGCTTTTTCCTTTATTTCTTCTGCTGTTTCTTGTTCTAATACGTCTATTGCTGCTCTTACTTTTCCATTTATTTGAACAGCTATTTTCTTTGATATATCAATTGTTTTTTCTTCATCATACGTTGGCCATGAAGATTCGCATATTGGTCTATATCCTAACTCCTCATTTAATTCTTCTGTAATGTGGGGTGCAATTGGATTTAAAAGTGTCAATAAAGTTTTGTAATCTTTTTTTGTAATATGATCATGCTCATCATATTTGTTAGCTAAGATCATTAATGTTGAGATAGCTGTGTTAAATCCCATTGTGTATAAATCATTTTGTACTTTTTTAATACTTTTATTAATAATTATTTCTAAATTTTTTGAATAATTTTCATCATTAATTACTTTATCTTTTAAACGTATTATTTTATCTATAAATCTTCTACATCCCTTTAAAGAATCAGTGTTCCATGGACAATCCATTTGATAATCTCCCATAAACATTTCATATATTCTTAATGTGTCTGCTCCATACTCTGCTACTATATCATCTGGATTAATAACATTCCCTTTTGATTTGCTCATTTTTTGATTGTCAGCTCCAAGTACCATTCCATGACTCACTCTAGTCCAAAGCATCTCTTTATTTGGGACTAAACCTATATTGTAAAGAAATTGTACCCAAAATCTAGCGTAAAGTAAATGTCTTGCTGTATGCTCCATTCCACCGTTGTACCAATCTACTCTTCTCCAATATTTCATTGCGTCCATAGATGCAAATTCTTTATCATTATGTGGATCCATAAATCTTAAAAAATACCAACTAGAGCCTGCCCAATTTGGCATAGTGTCTGTTTCTCTTCTCGCGTTTCCGCCACATTTTGGACAAGTTGTGTTCACCCAATCTGTAATTTTAGCTAATGGACTTTCACCATTATCTGTTGGTTCATATTCGGCAACATCTGGAAGTAATAATGGTAAATCTTCTTCTTTCATTGGAACCCATCCACATTTTTCGCAGTATATCATAGGAATTGGTTCTCCCCAAAATCTTTGTCTAGAAAATATCCAATCCCTCATTTTATAGTTTACTTTTTTACTTCCTAATTTTTTTTCTTCTAAAAATTCAATCATCTTTGAAATTGCTTCATTTTTGTTTAATCCATCTAAAAATCCAGAATTTATGTGTACGCCATCCCCAACAAATGCTTCTTTAGAAACGTCACCGCCTTTTAAAACTGGTATTATTTCAAGCCCAAATTTTTGTGCAAATTCATAGTCACGTTCATCGTGAGCTGGAACAGCCATGATTGCTCCTGTTCCATAACTGGCTAATACGTAGTCGCTAATATAAATTGGTATCTTCTTATTATTTACTGGATTAATTGCATATGATCCTATAAATACACCAGTTTTATCTTTGTTTAATTCTGTTCGTTCCATATCATTTTTTAAAGCACATGCTTCTTTGTATTCTATAACTGCTTTTCTGCATTCTTCAGTTGTTATCTTATCTACTAATTTGTGTTCTGGCGCTAAAACACAATATGTAGCGCCAAATAGTGTATCACATCTAGTGGTAAATACAACAAATTCTTCATCATAATTGTCAACTTTAAATTTAACATCAGCTCCTATGGATTTCCCAATCCAGTTAATTTGTCCTAGTTTTACTTTTTCTGCAAAATTAGTATCATTTAGGCCATTGAGTAAATCTTCTGAATAATCGCTCATGCGAAGCATCCATTGTGACTTTTCTTTTTGAACTACTTGTGAGCCACATCTTTCACAAATTCCTCCAGCTGAATCCTCATTTGAAAGTACACTTTTGCAGGTTGGACACCAATTGACTGGCACGGTATCTTTATATGCCATTCCATTTTTATAAAATTGTAAAAATTGCCATTGTGTCCATTTGTAGTATTCTGGATCAGTTGTCGAAAATTCTCGATCCCAATCAAATGAAAATCCTAATGTTTGCATCTGTCTTTTAAATGTTTTTATATTTTCTTTTACAGCATCTTTAGGATGAATGTGATTTTTTATAGCATATTGTTCAGCAGGCGCACCAAATGCATCCCAGCCCATAGGAAATAGCACGTTTTTCCCCTGCATTCTTATCATTCTTGCCATTGAATCCTGTGCAGTATAACTCCTAACGTGCCCTACATGTAATCCTGATCCTGATGGATATGGGAACTCAACTAGTATGTAATATGGCTCTTTACTACTCCCAGTTTCGGCTTTAAAACTTTTATTTTTCTCCCAATAATTTTGCCATTTTTTTTCTATTTCTTTAAAGTTGTACATCTTCTTTACTTCCTTTCTTTTGGTAGTGTCTACCGACTATTTCATATAGTGCATATGTTAAAATTATTAATAATATAAAACCTATTAATAAACTTAATAAGTAATTTTCTACATAAAATACAGCTGTAAATGCCAGTGCTATTATAGTTGAATTTATTATTGAAATTGTGAATAATAAATTTTTATATTTTATTTTTCTCATATCTAGTTTATATCGTTTAATTAAAAAATTTACTTCAGTAATTTTCTTCTCTTTATTTTTTACTTTTTTTCTATTAAACATTATTGAATAAAATATAAAAACTATTAAAAATGCTAAAATAAATACCATTATATATCTTATTATTGTTTGCATACTTACTCCTTTAAAAATAAAAACTTTATAACTTAAGGACGGTTTTAACCGCGGTACCACCTTAATTCATAAAGTTTATGCATCTCTTTAAGTTAACGCCTTTTTTACGATTTTCCTAGAAAGTAAGTTCATATATTTTTATTTGTTAGTTCACACCTTACACTAACTCTCTTTAAAATATTGATATATTACTACTCTTTCAAATAGAACTTAAATGTATTATATAATTTTATATTTGTTTTTTCAAGTAAATATTATATCTCTGCAATGTATTCTAATAATTTTATGAACATTCTTACAAATAATGATTTTAATCCATCTTTTTTTAATTTTCTTATTTCTATACGTTTCTTTCTAATAGACATGTCGCTAAATATTATGTCAGCTATTTTTTCTTTTAGTTTAGTCTCTATTTTTAAATCTGATATGATTGAATCTATTTCTTCATTTATTAGTCTTACTGCATCTATTTCTATGTCTTTTCCTGCGCAGTTAATTGTAAGTTGTTGTATTGTGGGAACGTCTTTGACTTCTATTATAAAGTCTGCATCGTCAATATATTTTTCAAATTCTACTTCATGTCTACCTACATTAACTTTTACATCTTCAGCATATTTTGTGTTTCTAAATTTTATTTTATAGTCTCTTTTATCTGGAATTAGCCCACTCTTTCCATCTATTGGTCTTATTATTAATGTATAATTATTTTCTCTATAATTATAATCTATGTTTGTTATTATATAGTAGCCTTCTTCATATAAATTGCTAACTCCATCGTCTTCGTATAGCCTATATGTATTACTTCTTCCTGGAAAAACTTGAATTTCTAGTTTTCTTGGTGGTCTTGAATCATTTAAATGGTCACTATCTAATACTGCCATTGGAATTATTGAGCCACTTTTGGCAAATACTGGATAGTCTTCATCTTTAAAAAATGTAACATATCTTTTTCCACCTGGGAATTTTTTTCCTGTTTTAAAATCATACCACATTCCATTTGGTAAGAATATACGATGTACTACTCTTTTCATTACTGTGTCTTTTGGTTCAGTTATTGGTGAGACAAAAAGTTCTGAGCCAAAAAAGTACTCGTTTTTGTATATTGGTTCATCATATAATTCTGGATATTTATAGTATAGTGGTTGTATTAGTGGCGAACCAGTTTTACTATATTTGTACGCTTCTGTGTATATGTACGGAATTAGTCTATATCTAACGTTCATGTAGTCTTTTACTATTTTTTGAGTTTTTACATCCCATTTCCAAGGCTCTCTTTTGTAATATCTTCCTGTGTCTGCAGCGAACCTAAATATTGGACTGTATGTTCCTAATTGTACATATCTTGCATATAATTCTTCATCTTCAGTGCCATTTTTATATCCGCCTATGTCATGACTCCACCATGATACCCCTATGTTTGATGAACTGGAATTGTAGTGTGGCAATAGTTTTAATGTTTTCCAACTTACTAAAGTATCGCCTGAATATAATACCGGATATCTATGCGCTGCTATACCAGGGTTTCTTGATAATATAACCGTTCTTTTTCCGCTTACTTCTTTGCAGTGCATGAATGAGTAATGGTTTATCATAAATAAGCTTGTCATGTCTTTTGTATCTTCATCAAGCCATAATAAATCTACTCCAATATCATTTAATGGTTTTATTAATTTTTCATAATATAATCTAACTATTTTGTCATTGTAAACATTAATTGGAATTATTTCATTTTTAGTTTGGTTTAATTCTTTTGCAATTTCTGGGTAAGCACTTTCTCTAGGATTAATTCCATCTTTTGTGTTTATATTAATTCCTACAAATACATTTTCTCTATGTAATCTTTCTATTAAGTCTTTTGGATTAGGTATAAGTTCATTATCAAATGTAAATGCAGTGTTAATTTTGTTTCCTTTTTCATCTTTTGTTTTATGCCAACTTGGTCCGAGTATAACTGATGAAATTGGCATATTGTTTTTATCGAACTTCTGTACTAAATCTAATATGTCCTGTGACCTATATACTTCATTTTTATTCCACCAAACTCCTAATGCATATCTAGGTATAAGTGTAGGATACCCGGTTAATTCAAAATAACTTTGTAAAGCTAATCCGAAATCTTTTCTATATATGAATAAGTATATGTCTAATCCATCTGATGGATTTTTCTTTATAGATCCATCGCTTACAAATACTGGTCTTGCTGAGTCATCTATTGATGCAAAACCATCTGTTGAATATAAGCCTTTCCATAATTTTAAATGTCCTTTATTTAAATCTAAACTATATGATGTTCCTTTAAAATTTCTAACTTCTGGATGGTTAACATACCAAACTTTATCGGTGTTTATTAAACTAACTCTTAAATTTGCATCTGGCATTAATTTTGAAGATGTAAATGGTTTTTCTTTTGCATATTCTAAGACAAAATAACTATTTGATATGTTTAAAAATTTGTCATCTTGTTTGACTGAAAACTTTGGGATTTTTTCAAATTTTCTATTTATTGCTAGTAAAGTAGGATAATCATTAAATTTTCCTTCTTCATTGTATTCAAAACGTATTAGGACATCTGAAAGAATAGTAATTCTAAATTTATTACCTTTAAATACACATTCAGGATTTGCTATACCTTTTTTTACATCTATTCTAACTTTTTTATTCTCTTCCATGTGTGTCCCTTCTATTCTCAATATAATTTTATCACATCAAATGGAATTTAACAATCAGTTTTGTAACCACTTTTTCCTTGTTTAAATCCTATAAATGTATTTATTAGTAAACTAAATGTTCCAATATAAAGTATCGTTTTTAGATTTACCTCTAATATTAGATAAATTGTTGTAATAATAAATCTAAATAGACTATATAATTGTTCAATAAATAGTATGTATGATATGTTATTATAATTTGCTTTATAGCTATAAGTATTTCTAAGTATTATTGTGTCCAACGCAGATTTGCTAATTCCTTCAATAAATATTATAAACAATATGATGTTGCTACTGTTTATGTTGAGTTTTATTAGAAGTGTTATGAACATCGCTAATAGCATTGGTTTTAAATAGTCTTTTTTGTTTTCATCCATTTTTTTTGCTATATATAATATGTATAGTATGCTTGATATTCCAATTATAACGTTTGTTAGTGCAATATATTTTAGTTCACTTTTTATGTTTATATATATGTATAATGGAAATAATAGTAATGTAAAAAATTTTAGTTGATCAAAAAATAAAAATATGTAATTTTGTTTTGGAAATTTTTTTATTATTTGTTTTATTTTTATTTTGTTTATTTTTTGGTTAATTTTAATTTTAAAAAGTGGAAAAAGACTTATAAATGATAAAATTAATATGATTATTGATAACGATATATATCCGTACTTTTCTAAAATATAGGCTCCTATATAACTTGCTGGTAATGATCCTATTATTCCAAATATCATGTATTTGCTCACGTTATCTGTTGTTTCTTTTTCTTTGATAATTGATATGCCATATATATGTCTACCTATCCAATATGTTGATAAGTATAATCCGTTTAATACGCTTAAAATTATTAGTTTGATGATGTTCCCAGTTATATAATTTATGTATATGTAAGTTGTGCAAAATAATATAGAACTTATTATCATTAGTTTTTTAAATGTAATTTTTTGACCAATGTATGTTGCAGGAATATTAAATAAAAAAATAGTGAAAAATTGAACTAAATAAAAAATTAATATTTCATTTAATTGAAAACCAATGTTATATAAAAGCAATGGTATAAATACTTCAATCATTAGTTTTGCAAATGTTGTAATTGTTATAAAAATATTGTATTTTTTTAAATTTGTCATATTTTTAGTATGTTGAGTTTTCAATTGTATATTCAAACTCAATTTGTTTTTTTAAGTTTATTATTTCTTTTTCTATTGTAAGTATTTTTATTTTTTCTATTTGAGTTCCTTTTTGAGCAATATATATAGCTTCTTCTGATAATCCTTTTTTTGTTAAAATATCGGTATATTCTTTTATAAAGTTTTTGTAAATTGTTTCTATATTTGTCCCTTTTGCAATAAATTCTTTTTGTATGCTTTTATAATTTATTGGCGTGATGCTCAATACTGTTATTTCTTCGTTATTAAAAATAGTTGGTATCATATTGCTGTTAAAGTTTTTAAGAGTCAATATGTAAACATTTTGCGAGTATAAATCATTTTGTTCGTAACTTACTGCTATTGTACTTTCACTTTCTTTATAATTTATGCAAAATAGTGACAAACAAAAATAAGTTAATATTAATAAGGCCTTTTTCACTTTACCACCTATGTTTATTATTAACTTATTTGAATAAATTTTGTTGGTAGTTATTTCCAGATTTTTGCATTTTATTATTAATACAAATTTTTGGGCTAATATCTTTTTGGGAAACATTCTTTGCCTAGAAGCCATAAATATTTGTCAATATCTTTTAAATTATATTCATCTATGTTTTCGGCATATTTTGGGCATTCCTTTATTAAAAGAAAGGACGAGATTATGCCTGTATATAAAGATAAAAATTCAACAAAGGATGGAAGACAATGGTTCTTCCGAACAAGATATAAAGATTTGGATGGTACCAAAAGACAATATCACTCAAAAAAGTACGCTACAAGACATGAAGCTCTAGATGCTGAAGCAGAATTTAAAATGAAGGCTTTAGAAGAAGCAAATGTCAGTACCGTTACTTTTAAACAAATGATAGAATTATTTATTGAACAAAGATCCTCTATTGTTAAAGAAACAACTATGTACAATTATCAAAATAAGAAAAGATTTCTGGAACCCTTATATAACATTAGATTAACTAATTTCAATATCGAAACATATGAAAGATGGAGACAATACATAAATAGATGCAATATCTCTACTCGTTATAAAAATGATATTTATAAATTTCTTAAATCAGTATTAAATTATGCTACTGATTGGTATGGATTTAATTTTGTACATGTTTATAGAAAAATGCAAAATTTTAACAATCCAAATGAAATGCTTAAAGAAATGTTATTCTTTACATATGATGAATTTCAACAATTTCTATCTGTTGAAGAAGATATAAAATTTAGATGTGGATTTCAACTACTCTACTACTGTGGATTACGTATTGGTGAGCTTAAAGGTCTTACCTGGAAGGATATTGATTTTGATAATAAAACAGTAACTATAAACAAACAAATAACAAAGCAATCTAGCCGTGGTAATTGGCGATTTGTGCCACCTAAAACCAAAAAGAGTAACAGAGTCTTACCTCTTACAAAAGTTCTCTTAAATGACCTTAAAACGTTAAAAGAAAGCGATAAAGAAATACTATTTGGATTCAATGATAAATTCTTTGTAGTTGGAGATATTGCACCAGCTAGTAATAATAGATTCTCTGATCGTAAAAATAAAAATTGTGAAAAAGCTGGAGTAAAACAAATAAGATTACATGACTTTAGACATAGTTGTGCCTCTTTATTAATAGATAGCGGTGCTAATATAACTTTAGTCGCTAAATATCTTGGACACACTAAAATAGATGAAACATTAAATACTTATTCTCATATGTATCAAAATAGACTTGATACTATTGTTAATATTATTGAATTACAAAACAGTAGATTAAATAATAATATTATTGAAACTAAACCAACCATCTTATTAGAACATAAAGAAACATTACCTGAATCAGAAGAAGAATCATATGATTATGAAGAATATGAAATAGTTAAACCTAAAAATAAAGATGACCTAGTCCTTTAACGGACTGAACTTGTCAATAAAAAGTAGACAATTAAAAGATATTCATTTAAACCCTAATTGAGTCCTATATTCAATTGGGGTT
>CALVVO010000004.1 GCA_944363885.1 uncultured Bacilli bacterium
TACGAACAAAGTACACCTTTGTTCGTTATCTATATTATAAATCGGTATAATTTTAACTAATGTTTAACATGTTTTTATATAATATTTTCTTTTTCAATTAGTTTTATAATTTCATTTGATATTAAGTTATATCCTTCTAATGATGGAAAAACATAATTTTTGTTTGGTAAATATTGATTCTTGTTTTTAAATATTTGATATATGTCTACATAATATATATTTTTGTCTAATAATTCGCTAAACTTCAAATCTATGTAATTAAATATTGAATCCATTGTTGTTTCATTTGTCTGTGAAAATGGTATTGGGTTATAGTATCCAACTAAAATGATGGTTTTTTTATTATATTTTCTAATAGTACTAATTAGGTTGTCCATATCAATAAACATTTGATCTATATATTCTATGATTTTTTGTTTATTTCCTATTTTTATTTTATCGTTGTATTGCTTTAGTTTGTAAAAAAGCTCATCGCTTCCTATTGAAATTGTTATTAAATCTGCTTTCTTTAACATGTGCGTTATTGTTAAATTTTCTGTTGTTTTTGTTGTTTCAATATTGTTAATGTCATTTATCAAATCAGTTATTCTGTAATCTGATTTAGTAAATGTTTTATAATTTGCATTTGTTTCTTTTTTCGTAGATAAATATTTGTAAACGTAGTCAGTGTAACTTTCTCCAAATGTATCAAATGGAGTCTGGCCTTTTGCAATGCCATCTCCTAACGCTAGATATGTTATGCTACTATTTGAAGTCATTTGATATATAGTAAAAATTATTATTGCACTTATAAAAAAAATTACAAATTTAATGTATTTCATATTATCATTTCCTTTGTAATAATTTTATTTATATTTCTTCTATTTTAGCACCAACTTTTTGTAATTTATCTACTATGTCTTCATAACCTCTTAATATGTGTTCAGTATTATCAATTATTGTTGTGCCTTTTGCAATTAGTCCTGCTAAAACTAAACTTGCCCCACCTCTTAAATCACTTGCATATACTTCCCTTCCAATTAATCTTGTCTTACCAGTTATAGTTAAAGTATTTCCCTTATATTTTGTATTTGCTCCCATTATATTTAAATATTCAGTATTTTTAAACCTACTTTCATAAATTGTTTCTGTTATAGTTGAAGTCCCTTCCGCTTGCGTTAATAATGTTGTGAAAGGTTGCTGAACATCTGTAGGAAACCCAGGATATACGAGTGTTTTTATATTAGTAGGCTTTACTTTTTTAATTTTCGATATTGAAATTTTATTGTTATCTATTTTATAGGTTGCTCCTACTTCTGCAAGTTTATCCAATACTGCATTTATATGCTCTTTAATTATACCATCAATAGTTAAATTGTTTCCAATTAAAGCTCCGGCAATTAAATATGTTGATGCTTCTATCCTATCAGGAAACACTTCTATAATCCCTTTATCTAGTTCTTTTTTCCCTTCTACCTTTATAGTGCTTGTTCCGGCGCCCGTTATATGGGCTCCCATGTTTATTAGAAAAGCGGCAATATTAACGATTTCTGGTTCTTTTGCTGCATTTTCTATTATTGTGGTGCCTTTGGCTCCTATGGCTGCAAGCATAAGATTTATTGTTGCTCCTACGCTAGCAAAGTCTAAATATATTTTTGTCCCAATTAATTCTTTTGCAGTCAGTGTGTATTTGTTCTTTTCTTGTTTTATCTTAACTCCTAATTTTTGGAATCCTTTTAAATGTAAATCTATTGGCCTATTTCCTATTTTACATCCACCTGGAAATGATATTTCCGCTTTTTTAAATTTTGCTAACATTGCACCCATATAATAATATGAAGCCCTCATCATTTGACTTAATTCTTCTGGAATTGAGTGATATTTTATTTTTGATGTGTCTATAAACACAGAATCTCCTTTTATTGTAATTTTACAATTTAATAGTTCCATTATTTCTATTAAATATTTTATATCACTTATCTTCGGTACGTTTAATACTGTACTATTTGTTTTAGCTAATATTGCTGCGGGCATTAAGGCTACAGCGCTATTTTTTGCTCCACTAATCTTTATAGTCCCAGTTAATTCATGTCCTCCTTCTATTCTTAATTTAGACATATAACCCTCCCTTTACGATTTATTGTTACTTCCAAATACGTTTATTAAATTTGATACAACTTTTTTTATTTCTACGCTTGCTGATTGTATTATGAAAACTGGGTCGGTTTCGGCAGGATTATCATTTAAGAAGTTTCTTATTGATTTAGTCCACGCTTGTTTAAGTTCTGTATTTATATTTATTTTTGCTACCCCTTTGGCAATGCTTTTTTGAAAGTGTAGCACACTTAAACCGGATCCACCGTGCATAACTAAAGGTGTATCTATTTTAGTCTTTATTTCGTCCAGTAATTCAAAATTTAGTTTTGGTTCTCCTTTATATACACCATGTACTGTTCCAAATGATGGAGCAATCAAATGGGCGTTTGTTTCTCTTTTTATCTTCACTATATCTTCAATATTTGAGTAGATTATTCCTTCGCCTCCATTTTTACCAATTGTTCCTACTTCGCATTCTATAATCGTATTTGGATTTTCTAAAACTAAACTTTTTGTAATTTTAATGTTCTCTTCTAATGGATGTGCAGAATAATCTATCATAACTGAGTCAAAACCTGCTTCTATGGCTTTTTCACATGACTCTTTACTCTTTGCATGATCCAAATGTAATATGACAGGAACAGTTATGTTTAAATCCTCTATTAGCGCATCTACTATGCTTTTTGCAACTTTATAGCCGCCTAAATGATTTGCGACTTTTTCACTAACGCCTAAAATAACAGGTGATTTTTCTTTTTCACATTCTTCTAATATATATCTTGTGTATTCAGCATCTATGGTATTAAATTGAGGAATGGCATAGCCATTTTTGTAAGCTTTTAAAATTTCTTCATATTTTTTCATATTCTCTCCCATTTTTAATATATTATTACACTGTTACTAAGTCAATCTTATAGTATTGTTATTTACATAAAAAGTATATTATTAATGTAAATATTATAACAATAGATATCATTTTTGCATTTTGCTTTGATTTTTGAGTTATATATTTTCCAAGTAAAAAACCACCTAAAGTAAATAAAAAACTAAAGATGGAAAAATAAATACATGAAAGTATTATACGTGTTGTTATATATGTAATTCCAGCACCAATTAGAAAACTATCTATTGATACTAAAAATGAGAATGTTGTAGATTCTATAAAGCTCATATCTTTTTCTATTATTTCTTCATTATATGATTTTATCATTTCTACGAGTATTATTAACAATGTTATTAAAAGTATAAACTTTGAGCTAATTGTATATTTATTTGTAAGTATAGTTCCAATGAGTAATCCAATCAATGGCATAAAAAAATGAAAAATTCCAACTGTTATAGATGTAATTATTATTTTTTTCTTTTTAATATTTAAAAGCCCGTATGCCACTGACAATGTAAAGGCATCTATACTTAAACTTATAGCAATCAAAATAATAGTTAGTTGTTCCAAACTTCTCACCTATTTAAGTATAGTTTTTATTTTTTGATTTATACTTAATTAATTATTTTTGAAATTAAATTTTTTAGAAAAAAAGTGTATTCTACTTCTTCTTTACCTTCGTTTTCCATCATGCACAAAGGTGGAAATAATACACACCAAAAGTTACTTCCTTCCGCTTTTCCTATTTCAACTACTAATGATTCATAATAACCTGCTTTGTATGTGTTACCCATAAATTCTTTTTCTGGAAAATAATTTAATCCATAATTAACTTTTACATCTTTATCATAATTTATGTTCTTTTTGGTTATTTCAATGTTCTGTTTTATATTTTCAAGATTGTTTATTATATTTTCTCTTGTTTCTTCAATTGAATTTGCTTCCATTATTTTTTTTAAATCAGTTTCTACACTTTTTTGTATTTGTTCTTTTGCATTTATGTCTTCTACACTATTGCTATTTGGAATAATTCTGTATCTTATTGATTCTTCTGGTATGACTAAGTATTTTTTATCTTCGTTATTATAAATTAAAATTAATATTATTACTGCTAAAATAATTAATATTTTTTTCATCAAAAAACCAACCTTTCTATTTAATGTTGGTCTTATTATTATTTTTTTATTCATTAAATATAAATAAATATCTTATTTTATTTGCTAAGTCCTCTTCAAATCTATATTTTAGGTTATAATCCATTAACTTTTTTTCTAAAATTTCTTTTTGTGTTTCGTGTATCTCAATGGCTATAAATCCGCCTTTTTTTAAATATTCTTTGTATTCATTTATTATTTTTAGTATATGTCTAGTTCCATATTTTCCACTTATTAATGCTTTGTGTGGCTCATATTTTACTATTTTTGTTAATTTTTCTGTTTTTGGTATGTATGGTGGATTTGTTATTATAACATCAAAATTTTTTTCATTTATCTTTTTAAATAAATTGCTTTTTATAAATTTTATTTTCGCATTGTTTATTGTCGCATTTTCTTTGGCAACTTTTAAGGCTTTGCTTGATATATCGCTTGCCACAATGACGCTATTTTTAATTTCTTTTTTTAGGGTTATTGCTATGCATCCACTTCCTGTACATAAATCTAATATTTTTATTTTTTTGTTTTTTATTTTTGCTTTTATGTAATTAATAGTTTTGTATATTAACGTTTCTGTTTCATAACGTGGAATTAATACCTTATTATTAACTTTTATCTTGTTTCCATAAAAATCTACATATCCAATAATGTATTGTGATGGATATTCTCTTAGTATTTTTTTTATATTTTTTGATGTGTATTTTCCAGTACTTTTTAATTCTTCTATTTCTCTTTGTGATATTAAATCTTCTATTTTAAGCATTTTCTACTTCCATTTTTCTTCTCGTGTCTTCTGTGATTAATGCTTCTATTATTTCGTCTAGGTTTCCTTCCATAACTTTGTCTAAGTTCATAACTGAGAAATTTATTCTGTGGTCTGTTACTCTATTTTGCGGATAATTGTATGTTCTTATTTTTTCAGACCTGTCTCCTGTACCTATTTTTATTTTTCTATTGTTTTCTGCTTTTTCTTCTTGTTCTCTTAATTTTTGTTCATAAAGTCTTGTTTTTAGAATTTGTAAAGCCTTTTCTCTATTTTTTATTTGGCTTCTTTCATTTTGACATGTTACAACTGTATTTGTAGGCAAGTGTGTAATTCTGACGGCTGAATCTGTTGTATTAACACTTTGTCCACCAGCTCCACTGCTTCTAAATACGTCTATCTTTATGTCACTTTCTTTTATTTCTATATCTACTTCTTCTGCTTCTGGCATAACTAAAACTGTCGCTGTGGATGTGTGTATTCTGCCTTGACTTTCAGTGACTGGTACTCTTTGAACTCTATGTGAACCGCTTTCATATTTTAATCTTGAGTATACGTTGTCTCCTTTAAGCATGAATTCAACTATTGTAAATCCACCATTGTCACTATGCGATTCATTAATTACTTCTATGTTCCAGTTTTCTTTTTCGGCATATTTTGTGTACATTCTGTATAAATCTCCAGCAAATATATTTGCTTCATCCCCGCCAGCTGCTCCTCTTATTTCTACTATTACATTTTTTCCATCATTTGGATCTTTAGGTAGTAGCATTATTGTTAACTGTTCAGTTAATTTCTCTATTTTTTTAGTTAAATTTTCTATTTCTTCATTTGCAAAATTAATTGTCTCTTCATCTACTGAGTCCTTTAGCATTTCTTTAGCTGTTTCTAAATCTTCTTTTGCTTGTTTATACTCTTTGTATTTGTTTATTACTTCTTCTAGTGATGTTTTTTCTTTAGATAATGTTTTCATTTTATTAAAATCAGTGTAAACTTCTTCTTTTAATAATTCTTCATTTAAATAATTATATCTTTCTAATATTATTTCTAGTCTTTCTTCCATTATATTCACCTTTCTTTATTCTTGTATTTAAATACTGGTGGCTATAATTCATCTTCGAGCTCATTTTCGTCTATAACTACTAAATCTTTTAAATCATCTTCTGTTTCATCATCATCTATTTCTTTATTTTCGTCCAAATAGTTTCCCTCAGATTCTTCTTCAATATCGTTACGTATTATTTCTTCATCCAACTCATCATCATCTTCTTGTTCAATTTTTATTGAATGATTTTCTCTTAAATCCCAACATCCTTTATCAAGCTGGATAAATCTTTTTTCAGTTGCTAGTAATGTAAAGAAATCAGCAATTTGCTCCTCATAAACTTTTTCATCTAAATTCTGTAATTCACAAATTGTTTTAAATAAATCTGTGGTTTTCATTTTTTTGCCTTTTTCCTTTAATATTATATATGCTAAATCATCAAATGACAATGATTCGATTTCTTCTTTATTTACTGTTTTTAATTTCATTTTTTCTCCTCTCACTTATCTCCTAAAATTATACTTGTATTTTATATAAAATCAAGTATTTTATTAATCTTTTTTATTATATTCTTTTTTTTATATTATATTAGTTAATTTTGCTTATATTTTTTTATTTTTTTTTAATAATAAAAATAGTGATTAATATGAAATATTTTAGGAAGTTCTTGTACATTATTAAAATTTTTGTTTTTTTATTTTTTGTCTTTATTTTGGGAAACGTTGCTCTTTATTTATATGCATATATTACGCCAAAAATTGATATTAATTCTAATAATTCTATAGTTTTTTATGATAATGAAGGTAAAAATTTTTTTGAAAATTCTTCAGAAAGTAAATGGGCTGCAATTAGTGATATTTCAAAATATGTTATTGATGCAACTGTTGCAACAGAAGATAAAAATTTTTATATTCATAAGGGTTTTGATTTTTTAAGAATTGCTAAAGCTTTTTATATTAATTTTAAAAATGGTAATATATCTCAGGGTGCTTCTACTATTTCTCAACAATATATAAAGAATTTATATTTGACTTTTGATAAAACATGGGATAGAAAAATTGAAGAGGCTTTTTTGACATTGGAATTAGAAACTCATTATAGTAAAGATGAAATTTTAGAGGGATATTTGAATTCTATAAATTATGGTTCAGGACAGTACGGTATAGAAAATGCTAGTAAGTATTATTTTAATAAAAGTGCTTTGGATTTGTCTTTGGCTGAAGCAAGTATTCTTGTTGGCATTCCAAAAAATCCATCTTTGTATAATCCCATTTATAACCTTGACAAAGCAAAAAAAAGACAAAAAATAGTTTTAGATAGTATGTTAGAAGAAGGTTATATTACAGAGGAAGAAAGGAATGTTGCTTATAATACTGAATTAGTGTTTTACGGACAAGATGATCCGGAATCTGTACTTAGTATTAATTATTACAAAGATGCTGTTTTACAAGAATTACAAACTATAACCAGTATTCCTGATTCATTGATTGAATCGGGCGGTTTGCATATTTATACTAATTTGGATATTGAGGTGCAGAAAAAAATGGAAAATATTATTAGTGAGGAAATGGACGGGCAGATTGATTATCAGGTGGCTAGTATTGCTGTAGAACCTAGTACAGGCAAGGTTATTGCTTTAATAGGCGGCGTGGACTATAATACTAGTGAATATAATCGTGTAACTCAAGCAGAAAGGCAGGTTGGCTCTACATTTAAACCTATTTTGTATTATGCAGCATTAGAAAATGGTTTTACTGCTTCTTCGACTTTTTCAAGTGAAGCAACTACTTTTAATATGGGAAATGGCAAGACCTATTCTCCTAAAAATTACGGTGAAAAATATGGAAATAAGGATATTTCTCTTGCTACTGCAATAGCTTACTCTGATAATATATATGCGGTTAAAACTCATCTTTTTTTAGGAGAAAGTGTTTTAGTTGATACGGCTAAAAGAATGGGAATTGAAAAAAAACTTCAAGCTAACGCTTCTTTATCACTAGGTACTGAAGAAATCTCAATGTTAGATTATAGTAACGCTTATACAACTTTAGCTAACTATGGTGTTAAAAATGATGTTTATTTAATTAATAAAATTACTGATAATGATGGAAATATTTTATACAAACATGAATATAAAGAAGAAACTGTACTTAATAAACGTGATGTATTTATATTAAATGAACTTTTGAGTAATACTTATAATTATGATTTTGTGGATTACTCTTCACCGACTATGTTACCTATTAGTAATTTGTTAACAAAAAAATATGCAGTTAAAAGTGGTAGTACTAATACTGATTATTGGGCAGTAGGTTATAATCCTGATATGCTCGTGATGGTTTGGAATGGCTATGATGATAATAGAGATACTTCTTCTAGTCAGTCTAAAATTACAAAAAGGATTTGGGCTAGGACTATTGAAAGTATTTTAGAAAATAGTGATTCTAGTTGGTATGAGATTCCTACTGGTGTAACTGCTTCTTTGGTAAACCCTGTTAGTGGTCAAATTACTGAAAATGGTAAGAAAACTTTACTTTTTTATATTAAAGGTACTGAACCCAATCTTAATTCGAATGCTTTTAATAAATTGTTTTTAAACTAAAAAAATGTAAGAAATCTACATTTTTATCAGTCTTTTTTAATTTTTATTATTATTTGATACATATCTTCGAAATCAAATTCTTCAGATTCAACATTTAATCCTAAATCACGTAACTTATTAATTGTTTCTCTAGATGCATTTATTGCTGTTGAAAAATTGTTATTTGTACTTGTTTGCGAATTTTCTACTATGTTATTTTCTGCTTTCATTTCTCTAAATTCATCTATTATTGAGTTTGATGTTGTTGTTTCTGGTTGTTGATTAGTATTTGGTGTAAAGAATTCCATTACTTCTGGCTTTTCTGGTTCCATAAAAGGATTAAATGGGACTTTTGACTCGTCTACAATATCTCCCATGTTTACATTTGCTTCAGTCTCTTCTAAATTGATTTTCTTTGGCGGAACCGGTTCAAATTGTCGTTGATCTTCTATTTCATTTTCTTTCTTCAAAAGCATGTCAATATTGGCTGGCTCTGGTGTTTTTATTATGTCTTCTGAATGAGACCTTATTTCATCTGTGTTTACGTTAAAGATGTTATCATTCAATGATGCATTCTCAAATGTGCTAGTGTTTGTTACATTTGTATTAACTCCTGTAGTTGGCTGCGTTTGTGGCATCTCAAATGAAGGATTTTCACTCTTATTTTGTGTGTCGTATATGTTATTTTTTTCTTCCACTGGTGTAGAATTACTTATTGGTCTACCTAGCAATTTAGAGATTTCTTCGTCTGTCTGTCTTACTGTTAGTCTTTCACTTATTATTCTTCTTAACATTTGAACTTGAATGTTTGGATCATTTATTGCTAGTAAACTTCTAGCGTGCCTTTCACTGATTTTGTTTTCTAGTAGGGCATCTTGAACTTCTTGACTTAAATTTAATAATCTTAACTTATTAGCTATTGTTGGTTGGCTTACTCCCATTCTTGCAGCTAATTCTTCCTGAGTTATATATCCTTTATCAAGTATTTTTTTGTATGATTGTGCTTCCTCTATCGCTGTTAAATTTTTCCTTTGTAAATTTTCTACAACAGCTATTTCAGCACTTTTATTATCATCTATTTCTTTTATTATAGCTGGCACTTTTGTTAACCCTGCCATGCACGCTGCTTTATATCTTCTTTCTCCAGCAATGATTTCAAATTTATCGTTTAATCTTCTTAAAACTAATGGCTGAATAATTCCATGAATTTTAATTGATTCTGCTAGGTCTTTTAATGCTTTTTCATCAAAAGCTAATCTTGGTTGAAATCTGTTTGGAATGATATCTTCAACAGAAACCTCTATAATTGCATTTGTTATATTATTTTCACTATTATTCACTGATTATCAGCCCCTTCTATTCTAATATCATTTTAAATTATTTTTGTCTATTTTTCAAGTCTTTTATAATTTTATTGTATTCTCTTGGATAAATAATGTTTGTTGTATTAATTTTCTTTATTATAAGTATTGATCTATTACTATTTTCTATTGGTAACTTGAATGTTTTTACTTCTACAAGTTTAGCATTTAGTTTTGTTAAGATATTTAATCCTTCTTTTATTTCTTTGTCTATTTCTCCTTTAAGTGGCAAAAAATATCCACTAACTTTAATCATAGGAATAATAATTTCTGATATTATATTTAGATGTGATACTGCTCGGCATGTTGCTATTTCATATTTTTCTCTTGCTATTTTTGCATAGCTTTCTGCTCTTCCATTAATTATTTGTACATTACCTAATGATAAATTTTTTTTAACTTCAGCTAGAAATAAGCATTTTTTAGTGTTTGCTTCTATTAAATCTATTTTCAAGTTTTTAAAAATTATTGCTAATACTATTCCTGGAAATCCAGCACCTGTTCCAACATCAACTAAATTGTTGTAATTATACAAATTTATTGCCCGCTTAATTGATAAACTATCATAAAAATGTTTTAAATATACTTCTTTTTCTTCAGTAATTCTCGTTAAATTAAATTTTTTATTCCAAGTTATTAGTAGTTCATAATATTTGTTTAATTTTGTTAACATTTCATCTGTAATTATTATTCCTAATTCTTCTACCTTATTTTTAAATTCTTCTTTATTCATTTGGGTATTCCTTTTTTAAATAAACTAATAGCATTGATATGTCTGCTGGATTTACACCACTAATTCTAGTAGCTTGTCCAATTGTAATTGGTCTTATTTTTTCTAATTTCTGTTTTGCTTCTGTTGCTATATTTCTAACGTTTTCATAATTAATATCTGCTGGTATTTTTTTGTTTTCTAATTTTAACATTTTTTCTATTTCTTTTTTTGTTTTATTTATATATCCTTTATATTTTATTTCAATTTCTATTTGTTCTCCCGCTTTTTTATCTATTTTTTCGCCTATTATTTTTTCTATGTGCTTTATTGTTAATTCTGGTCTTTTTAATAAGTCATATAATGACGTTTTACTTATTATTTTCTGTAATTTCATTTGTTCTAATTTTGTATTTATTTTGCTTGGAGTAACAAGTATATTTTTTAATTTTTCTTCTATAATTTTTATTTTTTCTTTTCTTTTCTTGTATATTTCGTATTTTTCATCGTTGATTAAACCTATTTTCCTGCCAATTTCAGTTAATCTTAAATCTGCATTATCGTGTCTTAATAATAGTCTAAATTCTGCACGAGATGTTAATAATCTATATGGTTCTGTAATTCCCTTGTTTATTAAGTCGTCTATTAACACTCCTATGTATGCTTCACTTCTTTTTAATATTAATGGTTCTTTGTTTTCTAATTTTAATGTTGCGTTTATTCCGGCAATTAGCCCTTGGGCTGCAGCTTCTTCATAACCGCTTGTACCGTTGATTTGTCCAGCCGTATATAAATTTTCTATAATTTTACTTTCGAGTGTTATTTTTAATTGTGTTGGATCTATTGCATCATATTCTATTGCATAGCCATATTTTGTTATTTTAGCTTTTTTTAAACCGTTCATAGTATGTATTAGTTTTTCTTGTAATTCTGGGGGCATTGTTGTTGAAAATCCGCTTACATACACTTCTATTCCATCTTTTCTTTCAGGTTCTATAAATATTTGATGCCTGTCTTTGTCTCTAAATTTTACTATTTTATCTTCTATTGATGGGCAATATCTAGGCCCCACTCCTTTTATTAAACCACTATATAAAGCACATTTATCTAAATTGCTTAATATTATTTCATGTGTTTCAGGTGTGGTATATGTTAAATAACATGAAATTTGATCTTTTATTTTATATTTTGGTTTATAAAAGTTACTAAATGTTAGTAATGTATTGTCTCCCTTTTCTTCTTGCATTTCTGCATAATCTACTGATTTTTTTAAAACTCTAGGTGGTGTTCCTGTTTTTAATCGAATTAATTTAATTCCATTCTTTTCTAAGCTTTTACTTAAATATAATGATGGCTTTTCTCCATGTGGCCCACCTTTTTCTTTATTGTGCCCTACTAGTATATCTGCATTTAAATAAGTTCCAGTGGTTAATATAACTATTTTAGATAATATTTTTTCATTTGATTCTGTTATTATTCCTTTAACTGTTTTATTTTCAACTATAATCTCTTTTGCTAAATCTTCTAATAACGTTATATTTTTGTTACTTTTTAATGTTTTTATCATATTTTCAGGGTAAATTGTTTTGTCTGCTTGGCATCTTAATGATCTAACGCCTGGACCTTTTTTTGAATTTAACATTTTTATTTGTAAATGTGATTTGTCGGCATTTTCTCCCATTTCACCGCCTAAAGCGTCTATTTCTCTAACAACTATACCTTTTGCTGAGCCACCTATAGATGGATTACATGGCATATCTGCTATATTATTTATATTTCCGGTAATTAGTAATGTTTTGTAGCCTTTTCTTGCACTTACAAGTGTCGCTTCACATCCTGCGTGTCCGCCACCTACTACTATAATGTCATACATTTTTTTCACCTATTTTCCCAAACAAAATTTACTAAATATTTCATCTAATAATTCTTCCTTGTATGTTTCACCTGTAATTTCTCCAAGTTTATCCCATAATCTTTTTAAATCTATTTCAATTAAATCAACATCTGTTTGCTGATTATTTGCTTTTTCAATTTGTTTAATAATTGTCATACATTCTTTTATTAATGAAATTTGTCTTGCATTAGATAAATATGTATAATCACTATTAGCAATTTTATCTAATTTAAATTTTGAAATTATTGCTTGTTTTAATTCTTCTATTCCTTTATTTTCTTTTACTGATATATTAAGTATTTTATATTTTTTTAATTTATCAAGTTCTATTTTTGATTCTAGGTCTATTTTGTTTAATAAAATTATCACATCTTTTTTATTGGTTTTTTTTAGAATTTCTTTGTCCATTTTTGTTAAACTTTTACTGTTGTCTAAAAGAACTAATAATAAATCAGCAGTTTCAAGTATTTCATAACTTTTTTTAACACCTATTTGTTCAACGTAATTTTCTGTTTCTCTAATTCCAGCTGTATCTATAAAATTTATTTCTATACCATTTAAAATTATTGTTCCTTCAACAATATCTCTTGTTGTTCCTTCTATGTCTGTAACTATTGCTTTTTTTTCATTAATTAGTAAATTCAACAAACTGCTTTTTCCTACATTTGGCTTTCCTAATATGCCAACTTTTATCCCATTTTTTATTATTTTTCCATTTTTACTTTGGTCTAATATTGTTTGTAATTTTTTTTCTATTTCTTTTATGTTTTTTTTCATTATTTTGTTTGTAATTATTACTGCATCTTCGTATTCCGGATAATCTATGTTTACCTCGATGTTTGCTATAATTGATAATATTTTACTTCTTAGGTCTTTAATTAGTTTTGATAGTGTCCCGTCAATTCCTTTTAAACTCATTTTTCTCGCTGATTCTGTTTTAGATGAAATTAAGTCTTGAACTGATTCAGCTTCTATTAAATCAACTCTTCCGTTTAAATATGCGCGTTTTAAAAATTCACCTGGTTCTGCTAAACGTGCTCCTGAAGATAGCATTATTTCTAATATTTTATTTGTAGTTGCAATTCCACCATGGCAATTTATTTCTACTACATTTTCTTTTGTATATGTTTTTGGCGCCTTAAAAACTGAAACTAATACTTCATCTATTATTTCTTTTTTATATACTATGTGCCCATAATTTATTGTATGTGACGCTACTTTTGTTAAATCTTTTCCTTTAAAATGGTTATTTACAATATTTATTGCATTTTGACCACTTAATTTAATAATATTAATTGCACTTTCACCTAATGCGGTTCCTATTGCAATTATAGTATCTTCCATTGTTTTTACCTCTTTCTTTCGTGTGTGATTATATCATGTAAAGGTTGATATGTAAACTCTTTACATGTTTTTTTATTTCCCAGGAAATAAAAAACTTCATTATTTTGAAGTTTTAGTGTTTATTTTATTTTTTTTATTTCTTAAAAATAAATAAACTTTCGGAAAATAATTTATTAGTATTTTTTTTGCTATTCCCATGCTTTGAACTTTTATCTTTTTAAAAAATGATAATGTCCTCCTTGGTGTTAATGGGCCAGTAACCCAAAAGTCTAACCATTTTTCGTATGCCCTTCTAAATTTTGTATCTTTTTTGTAACACCATTTATATCTTTTGACATAGTACATAAAATAATCTCTTATAAAAATTACTTGATGATCTGGAAATTGTGGTTGTTTTATGTAAACTTGTGTTTTAGGTGTTATTTCTCTTAAAAATCCCGCATCTTCCGCTGTTTTCTTTAGAATAGTCATTGGATATGGATAAAACACATTTGGAATAATTTGATCACTCTGTAATCTAGCATTCAATTTAATAGTTTCTAGAGCTTTATGTATGTCCTCATAAGGTAATCCTATTATATTGTATGTCAAGACAGTTATTTTATATTTTTTAAACCATATCGAGCAATTTATCATTTGTTCATCAGTAGTATATCTGTGTAAATATTTTTGTCTTATTTCTTTATTTCCTGATTCTAAACCAATATCTATTGTATAACACCCAGCTTCTTTCATTCTCCTAACTGTATCTTCAGTTACTATATCAAATCTTAAATTACATGTGAATGGCAAGTGTATTTCTTTAGTATATAAATCAATAAATTTATCAAACCATTCTGGAAACATATTAAATATTGCGTCTCTAAAGAATATATATTTTATATTTGGATATTGTTTTAATACATTTTTTATTAATTCTATACTTTTTTCAGGGCTTCTGAATCTAGCATATTTTGCTTTGTTTGGATATATATTTCTAAATTGGCTATTACCACAATAAGTACATGAATATATACATCCTCTACTTAACATAATTAGCGCTGTGTTGACTTTTGTTGTATCTAAATTTTTATAATCAAATAGATTTATATCTGGGAATGGTAATTCATCAAGGTTTTCTATTAACGGTCTAACTGGATTTTTAATTATTTTTTTACCCTTTTTGAAGTAAAAGCTTTCTATGTCATAATAATCTTTCCCATCACGCATTCTATTCATTAATTCTAATATTGGATATTCACCTTCACCAACGCAAACCGCATCAAGATTATCTACTTCTATGCATTCATCTGGCACTAGGATTGGATGATACCCACCCATAAATGTAAATAAATCTGGTCTTTCTTCTTTTGTCCATTTTAATAAGTCTTTAACGTAATCAAACGCTGTTGTTCTTGTACTAAATCCTATTAAAGTTGCATCTTTATATTTCCTTAAATGTTCTTTAAATTCTTTTTCATCAAATTCATGATTTATATGAATTAATGATACTTTATAGCCGCCTTGTTTAATTACCGCTGATATAGATGCTAGCCCTTCACTATAACTACCACCACTACTTCTTTTTGATGCATCACCTTCAAGATAATCAGGATATACTAAAACTAAATGTAATTGTTTATCATTTTTTTTAATTGACTTTGAATTATTTCTTTTTTTATTCATTTTGTCACTCCCTTACTTATTAATATAGCACAAAAAAAGTCTTATTAACAGACTATTTTTCATTTTCATTTTTATCCTTATATTTTATTACTACATATCTATTTGGTTCTTCTCCTTCACTTTCTGTCTTGATGTAATCAAATTTGCTTAATGCATTGTGAATTTCTCTTCTTTCATAAGAATTCATAGGATCTAATTTAACGGATACTTTTGATAATGTAACTTCTCTAGCTATTTTTTTGACATCTCTTATTAGAAAATATAATTGCTTGGATTTATAGTTTTCAATATCTATTACAATATTTGTCTTAATGTTAATTTTTTTATAAATTGCTTGTCTTAGATATATTTGTATAGCATTTAATATTCTTCCTCTTTTTCCTATTAGTATTGAATTATTATTTGAATATAAATTATATGAAATTAAATTATCACGTATTTTTGTCTCTATTTTACTTTCTATACCAATATTTTCAACTATATTTTCAAGTAAATTTTTTCCTAATTCTGCAACATCTTTAACTTTAACAATTTCTACAACTTTCTTTTTGGTTTTTAGTAAACCACTTTTTTCTTCACTAACTTTGTAAAAAACATCTTTTTCTTCTAAATTTAGCTCTTCTAATGCCTGGTGTAAAATTTCTTTTTCATCTTTTCCCTTATACAAATATTTTTCCATCTACATCACTCCTTACCTATTTGTTAGCGATTTTCTTTTGAATAACATTTTGAATCACTGCAAAACCACTGCTAATTATCCAATAAAAAGCTAGCGCTGTAGGTAATCCAAATGACATTATTGCTATGAAACCTACCATAAATTTATTCATAATATTCATTTGTTTTGCTTGCATTTCATCCATACTTATGTTATTCATGTTACTAAATGATAAATATGTTGTTATTAAAATTAATAATACAATTACTATATAGTAATAATTTCCAGATGATATGCCCTCCCATGGTGTAGTTCCAAGATGAAAAATCCATAATCTTTCTTCAAATATTACTGGAACTCTTTGAATCGCTTCTAAAAATGCAAATAATATTGGTAATTGAATAAATGCAATTAAACAACTTGAGACTGGGCTAATATTATATTTTTTATAGATTAACATCATTTCTTGACTTTTCATCATCATTGATTGTTGATCAGTTTTATTTCTATATTTTTTTTCAAGTTTATCTAGTTCTGGTTTTGCTTTTTTCATGTTTTCGTTCATTGCCATTGTTTTTTTACTCATTGGTAACAATATTAATCTTAGTATAATTCCTAATAGCATTATTGCAATTCCATAATTTTTTACTATTTTTCCTAAATTTATTATTAACCATGCTAATGGTTTTACAAAAATTGATGTCCATAGTCCTTCATATCCACCATCAGTTATTTTAAAATCTTCGCATGTTGATAATTTTGTTATATCTACATCGGTTTCTTCTTCATTATTTATATATACTTGTTTTACTTCTTCTGTTGTTGGCTGACATAATATATTTTTTGTGTATTGTTTTTCACTTTCGCTATCTATAAAACTTTTTGTACAACCAGTCGTTATAAATAGTATTGTTATTAATAATATAGTAACTTTTTTCATTTTATCTCCTTTATTTGACTAATTATTTCTTTTTCAATCTCATTGTAATTTAGTTCTAATAAATTGTTTCTTATTATTATAACATAGTCTTTGTTAAAACAAAGTTTATTTTTCATTAAAATATCTTTTATTTGTCTTCTAATTTTATTTCTTATTACTGCTTTTCCTATTTTTTTACTTACTGATATGCAATACCTGTTGTTTTTTAATTTGTTGTTTTGATAAAAAATTAAAAAATATTTATTACTTTTTTTTTGACCGGTTTTAATAATTTTTTCAATTTCTAAATTCTTTTTTATGATGTAGTTTTTATTCATAATATTCACCGCTGTTATGATTATACAAAAAAAACTACTTTTTTTAAAGTAGTTTGTTATTATGTTTGACCAATATGGTCAAACAAAAAAACTACCGGCTATGCCGGTAAGAATTCAGAAGCAGTAGCGTCGTAGTAATCATTTAATTCTCCTTTTGATATAATGAAAATGGTCAGCCAACCAAATTCATTCAAAAGGAGAATTAAATGAAAAAACTAAAAACTGGTAGAGATGTAGATGAGAGCAGCTTGTCTCATACCAAATGGAACTGTATGTATCATATAGTTTTTATACCAAAATATCGCAGAAAAAGTATATATGGAAAGCTGCGAAGGGATATTGGCACATACTTAAGACGTTTGTGCGATTATAAAAATGTGGAAATACTTGAGGCAAATGCCTGCATAGATCACATACATATGCTTGTAAAAATTCCACCTACATTGAGTATATCACAATTTATGGGATTTCTAAAAGGTAAGAGTGCTCTTATGATTTTTGATAATCATTCAAATTTGAAATATAAATATGGTCAAAGAACATTTTGGGCTAAAGGATATTATGTGAGTACAGTAGGATTAAATAAAGCTACAATAAAAAATTATATAAAGAATCAAGAAATAGAAGATAAAATATCTGATGAAAGAAATATAAAAGAATATCAAGACCCTTTTAAGGGTAAGTAGGTATAGAAGGCAGTTGGCTGACTAAAAAAGACCCCATGTGGGGTCAGCCAGTAATATACCCTTACAGGGTTACGTAAAAACCACTAGTTGAACTAGTGGTTTTTATTATTTTACTAATGTTTTTCTGCCTTTTTTTCTTCTTGTTGTTAACACGTTGCTATTTTTTCTAGCCATAAATCCTTGTTTTTTTACTTTTTTTAAATTTTTCTTTGCTTTTGGTGTTATTTTCATAGTTTGCCTCCTTAATCGCACTAATTATATAAAATACAATTTATTTTGTCAATAAAATAATATTTTTTCTAAATTTGGTTTACATTATTTTATATTGTTAACAATTTTTTTGATAAAAATATTTAAAGTTATGCACATATATTTTTTATTAACAAAAGAATTGTTAATAACTTTACTTTATTTTTCACATATTTTTCATACTTTTTTTATTTATTAACTTTAGTGTTGATAAGTATATTGACATTTATTAACTTGTTAATAGTAAAATTGTTGATAATGTTGATAACTTATGAAAATTATTATAGAATAAGAAAAAATTATGTTATTAAGTTGTTGATAACTATGTTTATTATTAAAATTGATTAAAAAATGCTATTAAATTTATAAAAAATGATTTACAATTATGTTGAAAGGTACTTGTTTAGGGTGGTTTTATGAGTAAAAGTGAAATTTGGGACAAATTCTTAAAACTTATAATTACTAAAATTTCTAGTATTTCTTTTCAGACTTGGTTTAAAGATTTAAAGTTACTGGATATTAATGATGATAAAATTACTTTGACAGTTCCTTTTGAAGCTCAAAAGAATCAATTAATTAATTTATATTTAGAACTAATTGAGGATATTTTTTCTGAAATTATTGGATTTTCTCAAACGGTAGATATAATTTTAGAGAGTGAAAGTAAAATTAATTTAAATAATGATGTTGATAACTATGATGTTATTAACATAGATGAGGATGTTCAAAATAAGGATTTAAATGAAGACTATAAATATTATTCTAATTTTAATCAAAAATACACATTTGAAAATTTTATAGTTGGTGATTCTAATAGATTTGCATATAGTAGTGCTTTGGCAGTTGCTGAAAAACCTGGTAAATTGTATAATCCTTTATTTTTGTATGGCAAAAGTGGATTAGGTAAAACTCATTTGATGCACGCAATTGGAAATTATTTGTTACAACATTCAAATAAAAAAGTTTTGTACATAACTAGTGAACAATTTATAAATGAATTTATAAATTTGACTAAAGATAGTGGAAATAAGGAAGATAATTTAAATTATATTGAATTATTTAAAAGTAAATATCGTGATATTGATGTTTTAATGATTGATGATATTCAATTTTTAGTCGGAGCAGTTAAAACTCAACAAGAATTTACTAACACTTTTAATAGTTTATATTATGATGAAAAACAAATTGTTATTTGTTCCGATAGAAGTGTTGATGATTTAAAATTATTTGAAGAAAGATTAAAGACTAGATTTAATTGGGGACTAAAAGCTATTATTTCAGTTCCTGAATTTGATTTAAAAGTAAAGATTATTAAAAATAAAATTAAAAGTGGAGATTTAATTATTGATTTAGATGATAATATTATCGATTTCATTGCTGCAAATTGCGGTAGTGATGTTAGAAACTTGGAAGGCGCTATCACTAGATTACATGCTTTTTCTGCTATTATGAATATTAAAAAGTTATCACTAGATGACGCAAGGGAAGCTTTAAAAGATTATACAAATAATTCTATTTATGCTCCTAATACAGTTGAAAAAATTCAAAACATAGTAGCTTTATTTTTTGATTTAAGTATTGATGATTTAAAGGGTAAAAGAAAAAGTAAAGTTATTGCAAACGCAAGGATGATTGCAATGTATTTGTGCAGAACAATGACTGAGGAGACATATCCTAAAATTGGTTTAGAATTTGGAGGAAGGGATCATTCCACTGTAATTCATGCTTATGAAAAAATAAATAAGGATTTGAAAACAAATGCCGAACTTGATAAAATTATAGAGGAGTTAAAGAAAAAAATATGTGAATAAATATTAGTTATTAACATTTTGATTTTTAATATTTATTAATGTTTTTAGGAAAATTTAAATGTTATTAACATTATCAACAATGATAATATTAATATATATATATATTAAAGAAAGGATTGATTTAAATGAAATTTAAAATTAAAAAAAATATTTTATTAGAGGGATTAAATAATGTTAGTAAAGCTTTATCTAATAGAAATATTATTCCTATATTAAACGGAATATTGTTTGAACTTAATAGTGATGGTTTGTCTTTAATGGCTACAGATAATGATTTGACTATAAAAACTTTTATAAAAAAAGAAAATATATTAAATATAGAAAATGAAGGAAAAATTGTTATTATTGGTAGATATATTTTAGATATTGTTAGAAAATTACCTTTTGAGGAAATTGAAATTGAGGATATAGATGGTGGAAAAGCAATAATATCAACGCCTAACGCTAGATATAATTTAAATTGTTTTGATACTAATGATTTTCCTAAAATTGACATTTCTGAAAATGATAAACCTATTAAAATATTATCAGGAAAATTTAAAGAGATAGTTAATCAAACTGTATTTTCTACTTCAACACAAGAAAGTAGACCTTTATTAACTGGTATTAATTTAAAAATAATTGGAGATTTACTTGAAACGGTTGCTACTGATTCTTATAGATTGTCTAAAAAAATTATTAAATTAGGAAAAGATATAAATAATAATATAAATATAGTAATTCCTGCTAAAAATGTGATTGAGTTGATTAAAATTTTAGAAAATGAAGAAAGTGAATTGATTTTGTATTGTTTTAGTAATAAAGTATTATTTAAATATGAAAATATTTTGTTTCAATCAAGTTTGCTAAATGGTACTTATCCAAATACTGATACTTTAATTCCTACGGATTTTGAAACAAAATTATTAGTAAATTTAACTGATTTTTATGATGTAGTAGATCGAGCATCACTTTTGACACAAGTAAAAGATAAAAACATTGTTCAACTTGAAATAAAAGATAGTAACATAATTATAACTAGTTCAAGTCCAGAAATAGGAAAGGTTGAAGAAGTTATGGCAGTTAAAATTTTATCTGGATCTAATATGAAAATTTCTTTTAGTGCTAAATATATGATGGATGCATTAAAGAGTTTTGTCTCTGAAGAGGTTATAATAATGTTGAATGGTGAAATAAAACCAATCATAATTAAAGAAACAGAAGAAGGAGATTTAACTCAATTAATTTTGCCAATTAAGACCTACTAAAAAAAATTCTTTTTTTTTGACAAAATTCGACAAATTTTGACATTGCTTTATGATATAATTAAAGTATTAATTTCAAAAAGGGGGTGATATTATGGATTATGAAATTAATAATGAAACACTTTATATTTGTTCATTAGGCGATAAAAAAAGTAAAATTTATGAGTCTAATAATGAGTATGAAGTAAACCTAAATACTAGCAAAGTTATTGAACATAGTTGTGAATATTTCGGTTCTACAATGGAAGGAAGACAATTAGGAACAAAAGCTTTAATTGGAGTAACTCATAAATCTCCTATATACATTGAAGAAAGTTCTAATATTATATTTTTTCCATTAAATTCACCAAGAAATGAAAATTGTTCTTGGGTTAGTTTTAATAATATTTTAAGTTATAAGCAGGGAAAAGATTCAAAATCTACTATTATTAAATTTAAAAATGGTAAGGAATTAGAAGTTTTAGCAAGTATAGGTACAGTAACTAATCAAATTTTGCGTTCATCCAGGTTACAAGTTGTATTAAATGATAGAAAACAAAGAATTTGATAGAAATTAGGACATATTTGTGATATAATTATTAATAGGTATAGGTGTACTCGTATACCTATTATTTAATTTGTACGGGGCAAAAGAGGTTTTAAAATGAATATTACTGACTTAGAATTAACAAATTTTAGAAATTATAAAAAATTTAAATTATGCAATTTAAAAAAAACTAATATTATAATTGGTAAAAATGGAGTTGGTAAAACTACAATTTTAGAGGCAATATATGTATTATGTTTAGCAAGAAGTTTTAAAACAAATTTAGAGTCAAGTCTTATTAAAATTAATGAAGATTATCTTAGAATAAAAGGAAATATATTAAATGATGTTAAGTCTATAAAGTTGGAATATTTATTAACAAAATCTGGAAAAAAAACAAAAATAAATGGAAAATTAAAAAACAGAATTAGTGATTTTATAAGTCAATATAAAGTTGTCTTGTATGCTCCTGATGAAATTAAATTTATTAAAGATTCGCCCGGAAATAGAAGAAGTTATATTAACATAAGTATATCTCAGATAAGCAAACCTTATATAAGATTATTAAATGATTATAATATTTTAATAAAAAATAAAAATGATTATTATAAAAAAGTATATATAAATTCTTTTATTGATGAATCTTATTTAGATGTTTTAGATAGAAAAATTTCTGAATTAGGTTATGAAATTTTTAAAATTAGAAAATCTTATATTGAAAATATCAATAAATATTTAAAAAAAATAGTAAAAAAAATGAATATTACCGATGATTTATATATTAATTATATTTCGCTATATAATGGTTTGAATGAAAAAAAATTTTTAGAATTATTAAGAAAAAATAGAAAAAGTGAACTTCAGTATGGAATTACTAAAACGGGTATTCATAGGGATGATTTTGAATTTTTAATAAAAAAACAAAGTGTTAGAGATTATTGTTCTCAAGGTGTTCAAAAAATGGTTATGCTATCATTTAAACTTGCTGAATTGGAGGTTTTAATTAAGGAATATTTTGAGGAGCCAATTTTATTATTAGATGATTTATTTAGTGAATTAGATGAAATAAATCAAAATATAGTTTTAGATAGTTTAAATAAAAATATTCAAATTTTTATAACTACTACAGATGTTAATAATATAAAGAAAAAAATATTAAAAAGTGCAAAAATTATAGATTTAGATGGGATGGTAGATGTATGAAAAGTGATAATTATGGAGTCGAATCAATTCAAGTTTTGGAAGGATTAGAGGCAGTTAGAAAAAGACCTGGTATGTATATTGGAACTACTGGAGAAAGGGGTTTGCATCATTTAGTATGGGAAATTGTCGATAATGCTGTAGATGAAGCTTTGGCAGGTTTTTGTGATGATATAGAAATTGTAATTAATACTGATGAATCTGTTACAGTAAAAGATGATGGTAGAGGTATTCCTACAGGCATACATCCTAAAACTGGAATTTCTACTGTCGAAACTATTTTTACTGTTCTTCATGCTGGTGGTAAATTTGGCGGTGGAGGATATAAAGTAAGCGGCGGACTTCATGGAGTTGGAGCAAGTGTTGTAAATGCCTTAAGTAGTTGGTTAGAAGTTAGAATTTATCAAAATGAAAATGTATATTTTGAAAGATTTGAAAATGGTGGACATTCTGTAAAACCTTTAGAAATAATAGATACATGTGATAAAAATAGGACAGGGACTGTTGTAACATTTAAACCTGATCCAGAAATTTTTAAAGAAACTACTATATTTGATTATGATACATTAAAAAATCGTGCTAGGGAATTAGCATTTTTGAATAAAGGACTTAGAATTAAACTAATAGATTTGAGAAATGATAAAAGTGAAGAATTTTTGTATAATGGTGGACTTATTGAATATGTAAGAATGTTAAATGAAAATAAAAAACCTATTCATGATTCAATTATTTATGTTGAAGGAAGTGAATCTGACGTTGAGATAGAAGTTGCAATGCAGTATAACGACGGCTATTCCTCAAATATTTATTCTTTTACCAATAATATAAATACTCTTGAAGGTGGAACTCATGAAGATGGTGTTAAAATGGCTTTGTCGAGAGTTATTAATAATTATGCGAAAAAAAATAATTTTATTAAGACTAATGAAGATAGTTTGTCTATAGATGATGTTAAAGAGGGAGTAACTATGATTATTTCTTGTAAACATCCTGATCCTCAATTCGAAGGTCAAACTAAGACAAAGTTGGGTAATGTTGAGGTAAAAAAGATTTCATCTAATATTTTTGGTAATGGTCTTGAAAAGTTTTTATTAGAAAATCCAAATGAAGCAAAAATTATTATTGAAAAGGCAATGTTAGCTAGTAGGGCTAGGATGGCTGCGAAAAAAGCAAGAGAATTGACTAGAAGAAAAAGTGATTTGGATGTTGTTAATTTTGGAGGAAAACTTGTTGATTGTAAGGAAAAAGATCCGTCAGTCTGTGAAATTTTTCTAGTCGAAGGGGATAGTGCCGGTGGTTCTGCTATAAAAGGTAGAGATAGTATGACTCAAGCAATTTTGCCATTAAGAGGAAAAATTTTAAATGTTGAAAAAGCTAGAATTGATAGAGCTTTAAGTAATGAAGAGATTAGAACAATAATAACAGCTTTTGGTACTGGAATTGGTGATGATTTTGATATTAGCAAGTTAAGATATAATAAAATTATCATTATGACCGATGCTGATGTGGACGGCTCACATATTAGAGTTCTTTTGTTAACATTATTTTATAGATTTTTTAGACCAATTGTTGAACAGGGTCATGTCTATGCAGCTCAGCCACCATTGTTTTGTATTAAGCATGGTAAGACAATAAAATATGTTTTAAATCTGGAAGAAAGGGATGCTTATTTATCAACTTTAAATGCTAATACGAAGTATGATATTATGCGTATGAAAGGTTTAGGTGAAATGGATCCTGAAGAGCTTAATGAAACAACAATGGATATTGAAAAAAGAGTATTGAGAAAAATTACAGTAGATGATGTAATTGCAGCAGATGCTTCTTTCTCTAAATTAATGGGAGAAGAAGTTGAACCTAGAAAGAAATTTATTGAAGAAAACGCAAAATATGCGCAGAATTTAGATATATAGGAGGTAAAAAATGGATCACATTAGGGACAGGTTGGAAGAAAATAATATTGTGAATGAAATTGAAACATCATTTTTAGAATATTCTATGAGTGTTATAGTTTCGCGTGCTTTGCCTGATTTAAGGGATGGTCTTAAACCTGTACATAGAAGAATTTTGTATTCTATGTATGAATCAGGTTATACGCCAGATAAACCACATAAAAAATCTGCTAGAATAGTTGGGGATGTTATGGGTAAATATCACCCTCATGGGGATTCTTCTATATATGAAGCAATGGTTAGAATGGCACAAGATTTTAACTATAGATATATGTTAATAGATGGTCATGGTAATTTTGGTAATATTGAAGGGTATGGTGCCGCAGCAATGCGTTATACTGAATCAAGGTTATCTAAAATATCTCTTGAATTACTAAGAGATATTGGTAAAAATACGGTTGATTTTGAACCAAACTTTGATGAATCTGAAAAAGAACCTAAAATTTTACCGTCAAGATTTCCAAATATTTTGGTTAATGGTACTATGGGAATTGCTGTGGGTATGGCAACAAATATTCCACCACATAATTTGGGTGAAGTTATTGATGGTTGTATAGCATATATTGATAATCCGGATATTGATGTTCTTGGTTTAATGCAATATATTAAAGGTCCGGATTTTTCAACTGGCGCAATTATATTAGGTAATAGTGGAATTAAACAAGCTTATGAAACTGGAAGGGGTTCAATAACTTTAAGAAGTAAGGCAACTATAGAAGAAAAAAATGGCAAACATTTAATCGTTATAGATGAAGTCCCTTATGGAGTCAATACTTTGGAATTAAAAAATAAAGTAGCAGAGTTAGTTCATAATAAGACGATTGATGGCATTTCTGATTATCATACTGATTTAAAAAATGGAGTCAAAATTACAATAACTTTAAAAAAAGATGCAAATCCTCAGGTTGTTTTAAATAATTTGTATAAACACACAGCATTTCAATCTAATTTTGGAATTATTTTCTTGATGTTGGATAATGGAGTTCCAAAAACTTTAGGTTTAAAAGATATAATTTCAAAATATATTGATTACCAAAAAGAAATAATAATTCGTAGAACTAGATTTGACTTAGAAAAAAATGAAAAAAGAGTTCATATTTTAGAAGGTTTAAAAATAGCATTAGATAATATTGACGAAGTTATAAAAATCATAAAAGAGTCTAAGAGTGATTTGATAGCAAAAGAAAAATTGATGTCACGTTTTGAACTAAGTGAAATACAAGCTGACAGTATTTTAGAAATGAAATTACGTCGTTTAACTGGTTTAGAACGTGATAAAATTGAAAATGAACTTGCAGAATTATTGAAAGAAATAGATCGATTGAAAGCAATTTTAGCTAGTGAAAAGTTAGTTGAAGGTATTATTAAAGACGAATTAACTGAAATAAAGAACAAATATTCGGATTTTAGACGTACTATGATAGATATGAGCGCAATTGAATATATAGAGGATGAATCATTGATACCTGAGGAAAATATTGTTTTAACAATAACTAACAAAAATTATATAAAGAGGGTCAATAGCGATATTTATAAAACTCAAAACCGCGGTGGAGTTGGTGTTAAAGGTATGGCAACTAATGATGAAGATTTTGTTAAGCAAATTATTAACTTGAATACTCATGATTATGTTCTATTTTTCTCAAACAAAGGTAAGGTATATAGGTTAAAAGGATATGAAATTCCAGAATTTAGTAGAATATCTAAAGGGTTACCAATTGTAAATTTATTACCAATTGAAAAGGATGAAGTTATTAACACAATTTTGGTTTTGGAAAGAAATACTACTTATCAACATTTAATTTTTGCTACTAAAAATGGTTTGGTAAAAAAGACAAATATAAGTGAATTTGATAACATACGCAAAAATGGAAAATTAGCTATTACTTTGAGAGAAAATGATGAGTTGATAGCTGTTAGAAAATCTAAAAAAGATGATAAGATTCTTATGTGTTCATCTAATGGTAGAATGGTAAAATTCAGTGAAAATGAGTTGCGTGCTATGGGAAGAAGTGCTTCAGGTGTAAGAGGTATAAATCTAGTTAATGATTTATGTGTAGGGTTAGAAGTTGCTACTGATTCAATGCAAGCATTGGTTGTTACAAAAAATGGTTATGGTAAAAAAACAGTTATTAATAATTATAGAGAAACAAAAAGAGGAAGCAAAGGCGTAAAAACTTTGAAAATAACCGAAAAAAATGGCAATATTATTGGATTTAAAACCGTAAATGAAAATTGTGATTTGATGATTATAACAAAGAACGGAATTATTATAAGAATAGATATTAACAATATTTCATTAATGGGCAGAGTTACTCAAGGAGTTAAGTTAATAAATGTAAAAAATGATAATTTTGTAACTTCTATTGCATTGGTAGAAAAGGAAGAAAATTAAAATGTTCCACGTGGAACATTTTAATTTTCTAAAAAATATATAGTTTTTCAATATAATAATTTCAATGTTCCACGTGGAACATTAATCTTTTTATGTTTAATTTTAAACAAACTCATTAAAAATAAACATTATTTTACTAAACTATGGCATAATTTTTGAATATAAAACAATGTTCCACGTGGAACATTGGAATTTTATAAAATTTATATTATAATTTAATTGTGCAACACATAGCATGGAATTAGGTCAGGATTGGAAAATAGCAGCCTTAACATTAACTATGTGTGTGCACTTTTTTTAGGAGTAAAAATGAAATATTTTGAAATATTATTAAAATTAACTAAAAAAGCTTATAAAAAAAACGAAGTTCCAATAGCAGCTTTAATTGTATGTGATAATAAAGTGATTTCGAAGTCCTATAATAAAAGACATAATCATCATGATGTGCTTGGACATGCTGAAATTTTAGCAATTAAAAAAGCGACAAAAAAATTAAAAACTTGGCATTTGACCGGATGTGATTTATATGTAACTGTAGAACCATGTTGTATGTGCAAGTCAGTAATTAATGAGGCAAAAATTGATAATGTTTATTATTTTTTAGAAAACAATAAAAACAAAAAATTTAAAACAAAATACAAATATGTTGATATAAAAGATAACTATATATTTAAGGAAAAAATTCAAAGTTTTTTTAAAAATAAAAGATAAAATATGTTATAATTTTAATGGAGTTGGTATCATGGCATATATAGCATTATATCGAAAATATAGGCCACAAAATTTTGATGATGTTGTGGGGCAAAATGTTACAGTTGAAATTTTGAAAAATAGTATCATAAACAATAAAATTTCACATGCTTATTTATTTAATGGCCCTCGTGGTACGGGGAAAACAAGCGTCGCAAAAATTTTTGCTAGATCTGTCAATTGTTTAAATAATAAAAATGGGGATGCGTGCGGAAAATGTGAATTATGTAAAAAAATTAAAGAAAATGATGTTGATATTATAGAGATAGATGCAGCTAGTAATAATGGTGTTGAAGAAATTAGAGAAATAAGATCAAAGGTTAAATTACTTCCTACAGTTGCTAAATATAAAATTTATATTATTGATGAGGTCCACATGTTATCAACAGGAGCATTTAATGCTTTGCTTAAAACCTTAGAAGAACCACCTTCTCATGTTATTTTTATCTTAGCTACTACTGAGATTCACAAAATTCCACTAACAATTTTGTCTAGATGTCAGAGATTTGATTTTAATAAAGTTAATAGCGAAGAAATGTTTGCTAAATTGAAACAAATATGTAAATTAGAAAAAAAGAACATTTCAGATGATATTCTTAAATTAATTGTAAAATTATCTGATGGAGGTTGTCGTGACGCAATTAACTTATTGGATCAGGTTATGTCTTTGTCATCTGATGATGTAACTGAGGATGAAATTTATAATATACAAGGTATTCTCTCTGAGGACAAGGTTATAAATTTTTTAGAGATAATTTCGCAAAATGATATCATTAGCGGTATGAGGACTATTGATAATTTTGTTAATTCTGGAAAAAATTTAAATAGTGTTGTTGAGCAATTATTAGTTTTGCTCCGCAATGTTGCAATTGCTAAATCTGTTGATAATTTTTTTCAAAAAGATAGTCAATTAAAATATTTATCAATTGATTTAAGTCTTGATAATATTAAGGCTTTAACTAATATTTTAATTGAATTGGAAAATCAAATGAATAAATCTATAAATCAAAGAAATTTATTTGAAATATATTATATATACATGTCTAATATTGTAAATGATTGTAAATCCGCTGTATTTTATGATACTTTAAATCAAATAAAATTCAATGAAGGAAAGATGAAGAATGAGTTGAATAATACTACTATTTGTGATGTAAATACAGGAGATAATTTTGATTTATTAAAAAAAATAAGAATTAATAATGTTTTAGCAACTGCAAATAAAGAAGAGTTATTAAAAATTAACAATGATTATGAAAGAATTAATGATTTTATTGCAAATAAGGTTTATAATAATATTGCTACTTTATTGTTAAGTGGCAAAGTTGTTGTAGCTTCATCTAATTATTTATTATTTTGTTTTGATGATAAATCTTTAGTTCAAGTTTTTTTATCTAATCTAGAAAAAATAGAAAAGTTTTTAGGTGAGATATATGGTACAGAATATAAAATAATGTCTGTAGATTCTAATGAATGGGCTAGCATTAAAAATAAATTTATAATTAACAAAAAAAATAATGTTGGGTATGAAATTATGCCAGAGTTAGAGAATGTGCAGAATCAAAATAAGAAAAATACAAAATTTGAAAATATAACTAAAAATATATTTGGAGATGAAGTTGAAAATATAAATTGAAAGGATTGATAAAAATGAATATGCAGAATTTGATGGCAGAAGCACAAAAAATGCAAAAAGAATTGGAAAGGATTAATAAAGATATTGAATCTTCAGTTTTTGAAGGAATTAGTGGAGCTGTAAAAGTTATGATTTCTGGAAAAAATGAAGTTATTAAGATTGAAATTATTGATTCAGGAATTTTGAATGAAAAAGAAACTTTAGAAGATATGATTATGTTGGCTGTGAACGATGCTTTAAAAAAGTTAAATAAAACTAAAGAAGAAAAATTGGATAAATATACTGGCGGTATGAGAGGTTTATTTTAGAAATGATTTATCCTAAGGATTTTTCTGATTTAATTGAAAGTTTTAAATTGTTTCCTGGGGTTGGAGAGAAATCAGCTGAACGATTTGTATATTGTGTGGATGAAATGTCAGATGAGGATGTACAAAATTTTTCTGAAAATTTAAAAAAATTTAAAAAAAACATTAAAAGATGCGAAATATGTGGACATTATTCATCTAATGATATATGTGATATTTGTGCTGATAGAAGTAGGGATTTGTCTACTATTTGTGTTGTAGAGGATTCTAAAAGTGTTTTTAAATTTGAAACATCTGGAAATTATAGGGGATTATATCATGTACTTGGTGGTTTGATTTCTCCTATAGATGATGTTAATCCAGATGATCTTAATATTAACAGTTTGATATATAAAAGGTTAAATGGTGATGTCAAGGAAATTATAATTGCATTGACTCCTTCGATTGAAGGAGAGACAACATCACTTTATTTACAGAAACTTTTAGAAAATAAAAATGTTAAGGTTTCAAGATTGTCATATGGTCTTCCGATTAATTCAGATATAGAATATTTAGATCCTATAACTTTAATTAAAGCAATTGACGATAGAAAATTTATCTCATAATATAAATATCTGGTAATAAAATTAAATGGTGATATAATTGAAAAAGTTAATGTTGTTTGTAAAAAAAATTGTTATGGCTTTGTGCATGTTATATTCTTTTAATTTAATTATTGGTTGCGTAGGAATATTAATACCTATCAATTTATGTAGTATAATATTTGTAAGTGTTTTAGGTTTGCCGGCAGTATTTAGTTTAATAGTTTTATCAAATTTTTTGTAATTAATGGAGAAGTATATGAATGAGAGATTGAAAAGTTTTTTTAAAAAGCAGTGTTTAAATGACAAAATTGGACATGCTTATTTAATTGCTAATACTAATATTGAAAGTATTTATGATGGTTTAAATTTTATTTTATCCAAATATATATTTAAAACTGAAATTGATTTAAATGATAATCAAGATGTTTTTTTTCTAAAGCCTGAAAATAATATTATAAAAAAAAATAAAATATTGGAGTTAAAATCTTTCTTAAAAAGTACTTCTCAAATAAGTGGAAAAAAGGTTTATATAATTGATCATGCTGAAGTTCTAAATGCTTCTAGTGCAAATAGTTTATTAAAAATATTGGAAGAACCAGAAAAAAATATTTTTGCATTTTTAATTACTACAAATATAGACAGAGTTTTAAAGACTGTTAAGTCTAGATGCCAAATTATTTTTTTATCTACGGTTGAAAATAAGATTTTAAATTTTGAAAATAATGATACATACAATGAGGCATTGAATATAGTTGAGTTGATAGAAAAACATAAAATTAGTTATTTTCCATATGTTTATGGTGCAATTACCAAAAAAGGTGATAAAAATCACGCTAAAAATTTGTTGGAAAATTTAATTGAAATATATAATGAAATTTTAAAAATAAAAATATTAGATTTAAATATTACTTCTTTGGATTCAAGATTAAAGAATGTTTTTCCATTAATGAGCAAATCTGATATTATAAAAAAGTTAATAATTATTAATAAATTTTTAATAGATACAGATTATAATTTAAATAATTCATTGTTTTATGATAAATTTTTAATTGAATTAGGAGGTATGAAATAATGGAATTAATAGGCGCAAATTTTAAAGAAAATGGTAAAATTTATTATTTTGACTCTAATAATTTTAATTTACAAGAAAATGATTATATCATTGTTGAAACTGAAAGAGGTTTACAATTTGCAAGGGTAATAAATAAAAAATATGTTGATGAAAGGTTAGTAATAAATAATTTAAGGTGTGTTGTTAAAAAAGCCAGCGAATCTGACTATAAAAAGCACGTTAAAAATACTAAAGATTCTTCAATGGCTTTAAGCAAAGCTATAAAATTAGCAGAAAAGTATAAATTAAATATGAAATTCTTGGATGCTTCATTTACTTTTGATAGAAATCAATTAATGTTTTATTTTTTATCAGATAATCGAGTTGATTTTAGGGATTTAGCAAAAGAGTTGGCTTCAATATATAAAACTAGAATTGAATTAAGACAAATAGGTGTTAGAGATAAGGCAAAAGAGGTTTCTGGTTTAGGACTTTGTGGCAGAGAGTTGTGTTGTTCTAGCTTTTTATGCGATTTAGATTCTGTTACGATAAATATGGCAAAAAATCAAAATTTATCTTTAAATCCTAGCAAAATAAATGGACTATGTGGTAGACTCCTTTGTTGTTTAAAATATGAGGATGAAATATACACTAGTAATAGAAAAGATATGCCTAATGTAGGGGATTTAGTTGAAACCCCTAAAGGAGACGGTAAAGTTTTATCAGTAGATATTCTTAGCCGTAAATTTATTGTTGAAATTCCTAATGAAGGAAATATGGAAATCTCTTTATTAGATGAGGGGAATAATGGAAATAGTAACAAATGATTTGCTTGATTATAATAATTTAAAAATTATACAATGCAATGAATATTTTAATTTTAGTTTAGATTCTGTTTTGCTAGCAAATTTTGTTAAAGTTAAACCTACTACAAGGAAACTCATCGATTTGGGCACGGGAAATGCACCTATATTATTAATTTTGTCTACAAAAGTTAAAGAAAATGTTAGTCTTACCGGTGTTGAATTACAAAAAGAAATATATGATTTGGCAGTTAAATCTCTTGATATAAATAATTTAACGTCAAGGATCAATTTATTAAATATGGATGTTAATAAGTTATTGGACTATTATGAGTCTGATACATTTGATATTGTCGTTTCAAATCCTCCTTACTTTAAATATAATGAAAATAGTAGAATAAATGAAAATACTGTAAAATCTATAGCCAGGCATGAAATAAATCTAAAAATAGATGACTTGTTAATTATTAGTAGAAAAATATTAAAAAATAAAGGTAGTTTATATTTGGTTCACAGAACAGAGAGATTTATTGAAATTATATCGAAATTAAAAAAGTATAACTTGGAACCAAAGAGAATTCAATTTATATATCCAAAAAAAGATAAGCCATCTAACTTATTTTTGATAGAGGCTGTAAAAAATGGCAAAAGTTCATTAAAAATAGAATTTTCGTTAATAGTTCATAATAAAGATGGTAATTATTCAAGCAAGATTGTAAAGATGTTTGGAGGTAATGATGTTACAAAAGAGTTATGATGAAAATAACAAACTATATTTAGTTCCAACACCTATAGGAAATATGAAAGATATAACCTATAGAGCAATAGAAGTTTTAAATGGTGTAAATGTAGTGTATTCTGAGGATACCAGAGTTACAAAGATTTTGCTTGACTATTATGGAATTAAAGTAAAATTAGTACCTTGTCATAAGTTTAATGAAAAAAAGATTTATCCACAAGTTATTAACAATTTGCAAAATGGTAATAGTGTAGCTTTAGTAACTGATCGTGGTACTCCATTAATAAGTGATCCTGGGTATATAGTTGTTAATGAAGTAATAAAAAGTGGATTTTCGGTTGTATCTTTACCTGGTCCTAGTGCATTATTACCTGCATTAAATGTGTCGGGGATTCCTGCAGATAAATTTTTGTTTTATGGTTTTTTAAGTAATAAATTTGAAGAAAGCATTTCAGAATTAAAAATGTTAAAAAATATAAACTTTACAATTATTTTATATGAATCACCTCATAGGTTGATAAAAACTTTACACAATATAAAAAACATTTTGGGAAATAATTTTATTTCTATTTCCCGGGAAATATCTAAACTACATGAAGAAGTGTTCCGTGGAACAGTTCAGGAAGCTATTAATACGTATATTGCTCCAAAAGGAGAATTTGTTATTGTTATTGATAATAATGATAAATTTGAAGATATTTCTATAGCATATGATGAGTTAAATGAATTAATTAATTATGGAATGGGTAAAAAAAGCGCTATGAAGTATGTTTCAAAAAAGTATGACGTAAGTAAAAATGTATTGTATAATATGGTTGAGGAGAATAAAATATGAAATTAATTGTTGGATTAGGAAATCCTGGATTGGAATATGAAAGTACTAGACATAATGTTGGTTTTATGGCAATTAATAAATATTTAAATAATGTTTCATTTAAAACTAAATTTGGTGGTGAATATTATGTTGATAATGAAAAAAATTCGATTTTTTTAAAACCTATGAAATACATGAATTTATCTGGTGAAGTGGTAAAAAAATTTGTTGATTATTATAAAATAGCTGTAGATGATATTTTAATTATATATGATGACATGGCTTTTAAATTAGGTACTATTAAAATTAAGCCAGATGGTTCTTATGGCGGACACAATGGAATTAAGAATATAATTGATTTATTGGGCAACAATAAGATTAAGAGAGTTCGTATTGGTATTGGTAGAAGTTCTTATAATATGAAGGATTATGTTTTGGGACACTTTTCTAAAAAAGAACTTTTAATATTAGATGACGTTATACAAAAAGTCGTTAATATAATTGATGATTATTTAAAATTAGATTTTGATAAATTAATGAATAAATATAATTAGGGGTTTTTATGAAAAATGCGATATATAAAAGTATTTTTAATTTTAATATAGAAAATGGTATAAAATTATCAGTTTCTAATAATGAAATATATAGCCAATTGATTTTATATATCTTTTTTTCTGTGCAATCCGATTTGATTATTTTAGTTCCAACATTGAATGATGCTAATAAGTTATTTAATAATTTAAAAAGTTATATTTCGAATGTTTACATATTTCCTGAAGATGATTATTTAACTAAAAAAGCAATAGCTGCTTCTACAGATTTATTATTTATGAGAATGAGCTTTTTAAATTCAATAGATAATTGTGACAAAAAAATATTAATTTGTCATGTTAATAGTTTTATTAAAAAATTACCGGCAAAAAGTGAATATTTGTCTAAATCAATTAAACTTAATAATGGACAAATTATAGATAGAAATGAATTTTTAAAAAAATTGGATTCGATAGGTTATAAGAAAGAATCTTTGGTAACAAATGTAGGAGAATATGCGGTTCGTGGATTTGTTATTGATGTTTATCCTTTTCAAGAAGATCATCCTGTAAGAATAGATTTTTTTGATAATGAAATTTCTAACATATCTTTTTTTGATGAATATAGCCAAAGAACAATAAAAGATAATGAGTCAATATTAATAAAACCATTAATTGATAATTTTAATGATAATGCCAGTAGTGTAATAGAATATTTAAATAGTCCGTATATTGTTTTACAGGATTACAATCAATGTCAAAATATAATGAAAAACATAGTGGATCAAATAAAATATTATGATAATGACTTTTCAGAGATTTTTTTCTTAAACGACATGGAGTTAAATAAAAAGATAAATGTTGATTTAATTGATAATACGGGAAAATATGACTATATATTTGCGGCAAAATCTATAGTAAATTGTAAAAATGATTTTGATTGTTTTTTAAATTTGGTAAAAAATGATAGTACTTATTTGTGTACTACAAATGCTAATTTTATTAAAAAAGTAAAAAAAAGTTATGATAAAGTTAAAATTATTAATTTTGATTTAAACTCAGGTTTTATTTATAATGATGTTACATATTTATCAGATAATGATTTAGTCGAAAAAAGGGAAAAAGATACTTTTTATAATTATAAATTTGGTAAAAAAATTAATGACATTGAAAAATTAAATATAGGAGATTACGTTGTTCATAAAAGCCATGGTATTGGAATTTACATGGGAATTTCTACCATAACTAAAAATTCTGTAAAAAAAGATTATATTTTAATTCAATATAAAGGAAATGATAGATTATATTTGTCCATAGATAATATAGATAAACTGTATAAATATTCATCTAGAGAAGGTGTTAAACCTAAAATAAATAAATTAAACAGTATTGAATGGCAAAAGACTAAAATTAAGATAAAAAATAAAATAAGGGATATCAGCAATGAACTTATAGAAATTTATAAGAAAAGATCTCAGATTAAAGTACCACCATTTTTAAGGGATGACCCGTTACAACTTGTATTTGAAAGTGAATTTCCATATGAATTTACTGAGGATCAGGAAAAATCTACAGAACAAATAAAAAAGGATTTAGAAAGTGGTAAACCTATGGAAAGGTTACTTTGTGGCGATGTCGGATATGGTAAAACTGAAGTTATTTTTAGGGTTATTTTTAAGACTGTTCTAAATAATAAGCAAGCGATGTATTTATGCCCGACAACTTTGCTTTCACTGCAACAATATAAGTCCGCATTAGAGAGATTTAAAAATTTTAGCGTTAATACAGCTTTATTGAATAGACATACTTCCATAAAAGAAGCAAAAGAAATAATAGAAAAATTAAAAACTGGTAAAATAGATGTGATTTTTGGGACACATAGATTGTTGAGCGAAGATGTAAAGTTTAAGGATTTGGGATTATTAGTTGTGGATGAAGAGCATAGATTTGGAGTCATGCATAAAGAAAAAATAAAAAAAATAAAGGAAAACGTTCATGTCTTAAGTGTTTCGGCAACTCCTATTCCAAGAAGTTTGCAAATGTCCTTAATTGGTATTAGAGACTTGTCTTTAATAGAAACACCGCCTAAAAATAGGTATCCTGTTCAAACTTATGTTATTGCATACGATAAATATGTAGTAAGAGAAATAATTTTAAAGGAATATAACAGACAAGGTCAAGTATTTATTTTGTATAATAATATTGTAAATATGGATAAAGTATTATATGAATTTAGAAAATTGGTGCCTGAGGTAAAATTTGCATCTGCACATGGCAAAATGAATAAAGTGGAAATTAACTCAATAATGAGCGATTTTGTTGAAAAAAAATTTGATGTTCTTTTAAGTACAACTATTATAGAAAATGGTATTGATATTCCAAATGCAAATACGGTTATTGTAATAGATGCCGATAAATATGGATTAAGTCAGTTATATCAAATAAGAGGTCGCGTAGGTCGTGGGGATAGAATTGCTTATGCATATTTAATGTATGATAAAAACAAAGTTCTTAATGAAAATGCTCAAAAAAGATTAGAAGCAATCAAGGAATTTACTGAACTTGGCAGTGGTTATAAGTTAGCAATGCGTGATTTGAGTATTAGGGGAGCTGGTGATTTGTTGGGTAGTGAACAAGCTGGATTTATAGATAGTGTTGGTGTTGACATGTATTTGGAATTAGTAAACGAAGAAATTAATAATAAGGAAGAGGAAAAAAATGACATTATATTAGATGATGTTGAAACACACATTGATAAAACTTATTCAGATGAAGAAGATGTTATACTTTCAATACATAAGGAAATAACTTCTATAGAAAATATGCGTGATTTAGAAAAAGTTCATGATGAAATATTGGATAGGTTTGGATATATAGATGAAAAATTGGAAATATATATGTATCAAGAATTATTGGAAAAATTAGTTAATAAATATGAAATAATAATTTCAATGAATACTAATCAGAAATTCTCTATTAGATTAAATGAAAATATATATAAAAAATTAAATATTGAAGATTTGTTTATTCAAGCTTCTAGAATTAATACAAAATTTAACTTTATTTATCGTGGTAATTCAATATTTATTGAATTAAATAAAATTAATTTGGAAAAACATTATGTTTTTTATGTTACTAAATTGTTAATTTATATTGATGAACAAATAAATAAAACCTCAATTTGAGGTTTTATTTTGTGTCTTTGAATCTTTTTTTACATTCTTCTATTAATTTGATGGCTGCTTTTTTATCATGAAAATCTTTAGTTTCAACTTTTATATTTTGTAGAGTTTTGTAATTCTGAAAGAAATCTTTTATTTCGTCTTTTAAATGATTGATGTCATCTATTTCTTGAATATGTTTAAAACGTGGGTCTTTATCTACAACTGCAATTATTTTTTCATCGTGTTGCTCATTATCAATTACACTTAAATATCCCAATATTCTCGCATCGACTACACATCCGGGAAATGTTGGATACGAACTAATTATCAATATATCAAGTGGATCTCCATCAAGTGATAATGTGTCTTCAATAAAACCATATTCTCCTGGATAAGTTAAGGCACTATATAAAACTCTGTCCAATTTTATTTTGCCAGTTTTTTTATTTATTTCAAATTTGTTTTTAGTTCCCATTGGGATTTCAATTATACTTTCATAAACAGAATTCATTTTTATTCACCTATTCTGAGTATATTTTATATGTCTTTTAAAGTCAATAAAGTCTGTATAATATTTGTCATAATTAGTAAACTAATTAATGAGGTGTATTATGGTAAATACGGGATTAGTTAGAAAAATTGATGAATTAGGTAGAATAGTTATTCCTAAAGAGATTAGAAGAAATTTAACAATAAAAGATGGAGAAGAAATGGAAATATATATAGATGGAAATAGTATAATTTTGAAAAAATTTCAGCGACTTTTAACTTTTAAAGAATTGGTTAGAGAATATGTAAATATATTTAATAAAATAATTCCTATATCTTTGTTGATTACCGATAGAGAAAATATAATTTTGGTCAATAAAAATGAGTATAAAGATATAGAACATAAAAAATTAAGTTCAAATTTGAGCAAAATATTTGATGAAAGGAAAGATGGTATAGGTTTAAATCTAAATATATCTGAAAATATTGTAATAAAGGGAAACTATTACATAAAGCCAATAATTTTAAATACCGATTTAATAGGTTCAATTATTTGTGTTTCAGGTAATGAAATTAATAAACAAGAAAAATTGGTAGTTGATTTAATTGGTGCTTTACTCAAAGATAGATTGGAAACTGACTAGACAATTTTTTTTATTTAATATATACTTTGATTAGGTTAAGTATATATATTACATGATTTATATTGCTTAATTCGTGTTTTTTAATGGAGGAAAGTATGAGAAAATTTGAAAAAATTAGTTATGATCAATTTAAAAAAGATGTGGTTGATGACATGAACATATATAATGCTTATAAATTGCCAATTAGAAAGACAAAAAATAGTGCTGGCTACGATTTTTTTTTAATCAATGATATTGTTTTAAAACCGAACGAAGTGTTAAAAATCCCTACAGGTTTAAAAGTAATTATGAACGAAGACGAAATGCTTATGATTATAGTAAGAAGCGGTGTTGGCTTTAAATATAATTTAAGATTGACAAATCAAGTTGGTATTATTGAAAGTGATTATTATAATAATATAAGTAATGAAGGTCATATGTGGATCTCTGTTCAAAATCATGGCGATAAAGAATTAAAATTTGAAAAAGGAAATTCGTTGTGTCAAGGAATATTTGTCAAGTTCTTGGCCGTTGATAATGAGGAATTTGTCGATACTAAGAGAACTGGTGGCATAGGAAGTACTGGCAAATGATTTACATATATATTGTAGATTTATGTAAAAAAATGTAAAAGAATGAAAAACATTGTCTTTTTGGTTGAAATCTTTTAAATAAATTGTTATATTTGCTTTGATGCTTATGAAGATAATAAAATATTGTAGAAGTAATAAGAAGAGAATTTTATCAGTTTTAGTAGTGGATGTGTTCATTTTTATGATGTTATTTAGTAAAGAACAAATTCATTTATATAGTATAATATTTGCAGTATTATCTGTATATTATAGTTATTTATGGATTAAATATGAAATGTAAAGAGGTTTTAGTATGTATGTGGACTCACATGCTCATGTAAATTTTGAAATATATGAAAATGTAGAAGATATTTTGAAAGAAGCTTGCAAATGTAATGTTCAAAATATTGTTAATTGCGCTGAAGATTTGAAAACAAGTTATGAAGTTATCAATTTACATAATACATATCCTAATTTATATCCTGCAGTAGGAATACATCCACAAAATGTTGATGTTTGTACCACTGATGACATTATTGAATTAGAGAAAATTTTATGTAGTGAAAACGTAATTGCTTTAGGAGAGATTGGCTTGGATTTTTATTATTCTAGAGAAAATAGGAAAAAGCAAATTCTTTTTTTTGAATCACAATTAAAACTAGCTGAGAAGTATAATTTGCCTGTTATAATACACTCCCGTAACGCCACTGATGACGTTCTTAAAATATTAAAAAAATACAGCCTTAAAGGAGTTATTCATTGTTTTAGTGGCAGTATTGAAACGGCTAGAGAATTTATTAAATTAGGGTATTTTTTAGGAGTTGGGGGGATTTTAACATTTAAAAATTCTAAACTTGGTGAAGTAATGAAAAATATTCCTATTGAATATATTTTATTGGAAACGGATTCACCATTTTTAACTCCGGAACCATATAGAAAATATAAAAATGAACCTAAATACATTCCTGTTATTGCTGAAAAATTAGCTTTGCTAAAAGAAATTAAAGTAAAAGATGTGATGGAAATTACAACAGAGAATGCAAACCGTATTTTTGACTTTTCTTAGGTTTAATAGTATAATTAAATTTACCGAGAGGTGTATAAATGAAAATATATAAGCCTAAAAAATGGTTGGTTGTTGTACGTGTTATTACTTTATTTTCTTTGATGTTGTTATTAGGAACAACAGTTTTAGACACGTCTTATAGCGTAAATATAAATAATGTTAATTTAAATAAATCGTTGGAAGTTGCTGTTATGGAAGAAAATCATGAGAATTTATATGTTGCTGAATTATATGATGCTGAAGCAACTTTTACTGGAGATTTGACTGCATATGTTGGTGATTGCCCTTTATGTTCTGGTATATTAGCTTGTCATCCTAGGACAAATGTTTTAGAAAGTGGGATATATTTTAATGATTCTGAGTATGGACAAGTTAGAATTGTTGCTACAAGTAGTAAGTATTCTTGTGGCACAATTTTAAGGTTTAATGTGGATAAAATTGGGGAAGAACCAATTATTGCAATTGCTATGGATAGGGGCGTTGGCGGTAATAATGTAGATTTATTAGTGGATGATGTTAATTATGCAACAAGAAATATAGGTAGAGTTAAAGATCAAACTTTTGAAGTTTTAAGGTATGGCTGGTAGAATGAATGACTTTAAATATAAGAAAAGTTTGGGCCAAAATTTTTTGAATGATAAAAATATTTTAGGTAAAATTGTTTTATCGTCTAATATTTTTCCCAATTCGTTAATTATAGAAGTTGGGCCAGGAAATGGTGCATTAACAAAAGAACTTATTAAAACAGGAAATTATGTATTAGCTTTTGAAATAGATGATAGATTAAGAGGCTCACTAGAATTATTGGAAAAAGACAATGAAAATTTAAGAGTTGTCTTTGCTGATTTTTTAAAGGTGAATGTCAATGATTATATAAATAATTATAAATTTGATAAATTATATGTAATTGCAAATATTCCTTACTATATAACTACGCCTATTGTGACTAAAATTATAGATGTAATAAATCCGGATGTTTTTACAATAATGGTTCAAAAAGAGGTAGGAAATAGATTGATGGCGAGTCCAAATACTAGGGATTATGGTTCATTAAGTGTTTATTCGCAGTTTAAATATGATATAACTAAAATTTGTGACGTAAGTAGAAATTCTTTTTTTCCTAAACCTGATGTTGATAGTATTGTTTTAAAGTTTGAAAAAAAATTAGATACTAGTGAGTTTACTAATATGGAGTTGTTTTTTGAATTTGTTAGGGCGGCCTTTAAGCATAAAAGGAAAAATTTGAAAAATAATTTGTGTAAATATGATTTAAACAGAATAGAAGAATACTTAAAAACAATTGGTAAAGATTTGACTTATAGAGCTGAACAGATAAGCATTGATGAATTTATAAATTTATATAAATATTTAACAATTGAATAATAGTGAATACTATTGTTTTTTTTTAATATACTTAATTAGGTGATTTATGATAAATGTTGGTGATTATGTAACTAGGAGAAGTTATAATCATGATATAGTTTTTCTAGTTATAGATAAAATTGACAAAAATTGCATTTTGCAAGGTGTGGATGTAAGACTTATTGCAGATGCTGATGAAAGTGATTTGGTTTTAAGTGATAAAAGGGAAAGTAGTGAAGAAGATTTATATAAGTGTATTAAAGAAATTGAATTAGATAGGAGTGAATATTTTTATTTGCCTGGAAAAGTCCTTCATTTAGATGGTGATGATTCTTATTTAAAAAGGTGTATGGACTTTTATAAAAAAGCGAATGTAACCGCTTATGGAAAATCAATTAAGGAATCGGAAATGTATAAAGATGTTGGAAAATATCTTGGTAGTGTAAATCCTGACGTTTTAATAATAACTGGCCATGATGCAATTTTAAAAAAAAGGGTTTCAGATAAGAATTTATATAAAAATAGTGAAAATTTTATAAAATGTGTAAAAGAAGCTAGGAAAATTAAAGGTGATAATCTAATTATAATTGCTGGAGCATGTCAAAGTAATTACGAAGAACTTATTAAAGCAGGTGCAACCTTTGCTTCTAGTCCTAAAAGAATTAATATTCATGCGTTAGATCCTGCGATAATAGCTACTAATATTTGCTTAACAGAAAAGGGAAAGCCAATAGATTTATTGAACCTTTTGGAGAAGACAAAGTATGGTAAAGATGGGATTGGTGGTTTAAAAACAAAAGGTGTTATGAATGTTGGATATCCTAGAAATGAGGTTTAAATGAATATAGAAAAAGTAAAATTAAATATTTCTAAATTAAAAGGGAAAAAAATAATTTTAAAAATTAATATTGGACGTAATAGGTATGAAAGTGTTATTGGTGTCGTTCAAGATATATATCCATATTTATTTACTTTAAGGTCGGGCGAAGATTTAAAAACTTTTTCTTATGTTGATGTTTTGACTAGGAATGTCATAATAGTAAACTAAATATTGGTGCAATAAGTAAGGCTTGATTTTACTTTTATCTTTTCTTTGACAGCAAAATTGAGCAAAGCTAGGTACATACTGAGTTTGCTCAATTTTTATTTGTTGTGTAATG
>CALVVO010000005.1 GCA_944363885.1 uncultured Bacilli bacterium
TATTATAAGTTTAAGTTGATTTAAAGGAGGTAATAAATGAGTAAAGATAAATTAGAAACAATATCAAATCTTTTTGATGGTAATGAAATAAGAAGTATTTGGAATAATGAAAAAGAAGAATATTATTTTAGTGTTGTTGATGTTATTAGTGCATTAACTAATGCTAATATCCCAAGAAATTATTGGAGCGATTTAAAAAGAAAATTAAAAGAAGAAGGAAGTCAGTTGCACGAAAAAATCGTGCAACTCAAAATGAAGTCAAAAAAAGATGGAAAAAATTATTTGACTGACACTTTAGATACTAAAGGAATATTGAGATTAATTGAATCAGTTCCTAGTCCTAAAGCTGAACCTTTTAAACTTTGGCTTGCTAATTTAGGTAGTGAAAGAATAGACGAGGTATTTGATCCTGAAATTGCTATTAACAGAGCAGTAGATTATTATAGAAAACGAGGTTATAGTGATAAATGGATTAAGGATAGATTAGATGGTATTGTTGATAGAAAAAGGTTAACTGATGTTTGGAAAGATGGCGGTATCACTAAAAATTATGAATACGGGATACTAACAAATGAAATTTATCAAGAATGGTCTGGAATGAAAGCAAGTGAATATAAAGCATTTAAAGGACTTCATAAAGAATCTTTAAGAGATAATATGTCTGATATAGAAGTTCTTTTAACAGACCTAGGTGAAACAGCAACAAGAGAACTTGCTAAAAAACATAAGCCTTATGGTTTAGAACAAAATAAAAAAATAGCAAGAATGGGTGGTAATACTGCCAAAGTTGCTAGAGATGACCTTGAAAAGAAACTAGGAGAATCAGTAATAATAAAAAATAATAATTTAAACTACAAATATATTGATACACAAGATAAAATAGAAAATAAAAGTTAGCAGGAGGTGGGAAAAAATGCAAGATAAATTAATTGGTAATGAAAACAATATTTTATTTTATAGTGATGATGATGGAAACATTAAAGTTGAAGTAATTTTAGAAAATGACGATGTTTGGTTAAATACGGAAGCTATGGCTACACTTTTTAATATTAATAGAAGCGGCGTTGTTAGACATATTAGTAATATTTATAAAGATGAAGAATTAGAAGAAAATTCAACTTGTGCAAAAATTGCACAAGTTCAAAAAGAAGGTAACCGTGAGGTTAAGAGAGTTTTTTCATATTATAATCTTGATATGGTTATTTCTATTGGTTTTAGAGTTAATTCTAAAAAAGCAATAAAATTTAGAACTTGGGCAAATAAAATAATTAAGGATTATATGGTACAAGGTTTTGCTTTAAATGATGAAAGATTTATGAAGGCAAAAAAATCAGATCAAGAATATTTTAAAAGATTACTTGAAAGAATTAAATTAATTAGAACTAGTGAAAGAATGTTTTATCAAAAAATTACTGATATATTTGCAGAATGTTCTATTGATTATGATAAAAATAGTGATATGGCTATAACATTTTATAAAACAATTCAAAATAAGTTTCATTTTGCAATCACAGGACAAACAGCAGCAGAAATAATATATAGTAGAGTTGATTCTAAAAAGAAAAATATGGGACTTACTACTTGGGAAAATTCTCCAGATGGGAAGATATTAAAATCTGATGTTATTATTGCTAAAAATTATTTAGGTGAAAAAGAAATTAATAACTTAAATAATTTAGTAAACTTATTTTTGGATATAGCTGAAAACAATGCAGAAAGAAATATTCCGATGTATATGAATGACTGGAAAAAAGAAGTAGAAAATGCTTTAACATTATTTCATTATGAAGTGTTAGAAGGTAAAGGTAAAATATCTCATAAAATGGCTGTAGAAAAAGCAGAAGATGAGTATGATAAATATAAAGTTATTCAAGATAAAAATTATATATCTGATTTTGATAAATTATTAAATGAAGCAAAACAAATAGAAAATAAATAAATTTAATAATAATATATAAGATACTATAAAAATTTAAAACTTTTGTGTGTTATAGTAATAACACCTTCCTTAAATAAAAGTTTCAAATTTCAAAGTGATTGGCCTAACAACTCAAGTCAAACTTATATCTTAGATTCATTACTATCAGATTTAAAAAATGATGCAAATCGAGAATTACTAGAAGAAGGAGACAAGTTAATATTAAAAAGTAGTGTAAATTATCCAAATAATAGCAATTTGGTAAGTCAATCAATAACATTTAATAAAGAAATGGATTTAGAAAAAGTAGAAGTATTTAATGATGCAGGGGTAGCCCAAATAACATTAGTTGTAACAGAACTTAATTTAAAAGCAAATAATACAAAAGAAATATTTAATTTAAGCAATATAATACAAGAATCTGAAGTTGATACAGAAACTGAAACTACAGGAACAATAGAAAATATAATTTATCCGATGTATGTTCCAACTGGTACTATATACAGTAGTGAAGAGAAAATAACAAATGAGTCAAGTGAGAGAGTAATACTTACTTATACTGGAGAAAAACCTTTTATAATGATAGAAGAAACTGCTCAAATACCTGATGAAACTGAGGTGACGGCGGTTAATGGCGAATTAGTTACTTACGGAAATATAGTTGGGGTAATTACAGATACATCATTAAATTGGACTTCAAATGGAATGGAATACTATATAGTTAGCTCAAATATGAATGCTGAAGAATTACTACAAATTGCGGCTTCTACTGCAACAGTAGCAGTATCATCCATAAAATAACGTCTAAAAATAGACGTTTTTCTATTTTTAAATACAAAACATGTAAAAAATATGCTAAATCACTTGATTTTTAGGGATAGTATTAGTAAAATGATAAATGTAAGCATAAGTTGCTTAAAAAAATATAATGGAGGTAGTAGGAAATGACTAAAAATGCATTAGTTGAATTCATAGCTGCAAAAGCTGGTTTAACAAAAGCAGATGCTGCAAGAGCATTAGAAGCTACATTAGAAGGAATTGAAAATGGATTAAAAAAAGAGGGAAAGGTATCATTAGTAGGATTTGGTACTTTTTCAGCTAAAAAAAGACCTGCTAGAGAAGGTATTAATCCATTAACTAAACAACCATTGAAGATTCCTGCAAAAACAGTTGCTTCATTTAAGGCTGGAAGCAAATTAAAAGATGCTTTAAATTAAAAAGGCCATTTGGCTTTTTTTTTATATTGAAATGTAATATAATATTTATATATGAAAGAAAAGTATTTTGAAATATTAAAAGTATTAAATGACAATGGCTATGAAGCATATATAGTAGGCGGATTTGTTCGCGATAAACTTTTGGGGATAAATACAAGTGATATAGACATATGCACATCAGCAACTCCTAAGGAAGTATTAAACATTTTTAAAAACAACGTAAAAGTGATAGAAGAATATGGAGCGGTTAAGCTTACTTTAGATGATAATACAGTAGATATCACTACATTTAGAACAGAGGAAAATTATATAAATAATAAACCTACAAAAGTTAATTATACGAAGAGTTTAAAAGATGATTTATTAAGAAGAGATTTTACAATAAATACAATATGTTTAGATAAAGAATCAAATATTATTGATCCATTAAATGCTATAAATGATCTAAGACATAAGTTGCTAAAAGTTGTAGGAAACACAGAACAAAAACTAGAAGAGGATGCAACTAGGATGCTTAGAAGTTTAAGATTTATGGCTGTATATAATTTTACACTTGATAAACAATTGTATGATTATATATTAAGTAATAAAGAAAAGTTCGCTACTATAAGTTACACAAAGAGGAAAGAAGAATTAGACAAATTGTTTAAAAATGATAAAATTAAGGTGTTTTTAGACTTTATAAAAGAGCATGACATAGAAAGGTTTTTAGGCATAAAATCAAATAACTTTGTGGAAACAGGGACAATAATAGGTGTATGGGCTCAATTAGAAGTGAATGAAGGCTATCAGTTTACAAAAAATGAACGAGAAGAAATAAAAAAGATAAAAGAGATAATTTATGATAAAAACATTTCAAAAGAAACAATATATCATTATGGTTTATACTTATCGATGATTGCTGGAGATATATTAGGAGTAGATAAAGCAATAATAAATGAAATATATAAAAATTTACCAATAAAAAGCGCTAAAGATATGAATATAACTTATTTAGATATTCAAGAAATAACAAATGCAAGACCAAAAATTATAAATAATATTCTTAAAAATCTTGAAACTGAAATTTTAAATGGTAAAATAGAAAATAATCGTGAAAAGTTAATAGAAAAAATTAAGGAGTATTTATGAAAGAATTGAAAGAATTTTTAAAAACTAAAAGTTTTGTAATTAACTCTAGTGTTTTAAAAAACATATGTAATTTAGATATTAACTTAAAAGAATTCATTTTAATTTTGTATTTTATAAATATAGATAATCATTTAGATTTAGAAAACATAAAAAAATATATAGATTTAGGGGATGAAGAAATACTTAATATATATACATCGCTAATTAATAAAGGATTAATTGAAACTAAACTTAATAAAAATGAAACAACAATAGATGAAGAAGTAAGTTTAGATTTATTTTATGATAAGCTTATATTGAGTAAAAAAGATGAGCCAAAAGAAACAGATATATTTGAAGTATTTGAAAATGAATTTGGGCGTACGTTAAGTCCAATAGAATATGAAACTATAAATACATGGTTAGATAGTAATATTGATGAAGAGACTATTAAAAGTGCTTTGAAAGAAGCGGTTTTAAATGGAGTAACAAATTTAAAATATATAAATAGTATTTTATATGAATGGACAAAGAAAGGTATTAAAAGTAAATCTTTAGAAGAAACAAAGGATTTTAAAGATTTATTTGATTATGATTGGCTGAAAGATGAATAGTAAAGAAATATTAGAAATATTAGATAATTATATTCCTAATCCAAAATGTGAGCTGGAATTTAATAAAGATTATGAATTGGTATTAGCAGTAATGTTAAGTGCACAAACGACAGATAGAAGAGTGAATATGGTGACTAGAAAATTGTTTCTAGAGTGTGATTCACTAGAGAAATTAAATGAATTATCTACTAAAGAAATCGAAAATAAAATAAAAACTATTGGAATGTATAGGCAGAAAGCAAAACATTTTAAAAATATTGTTAGCAATTTATTAAAAATCGGATATGTACCAAATGATAGAAAGTATTTAGAAAGTTTAAGCGGAGTGGGTCGGAAAAGTGCTAATGTTGTACTTGCTGTGTTGTATAATGAACCTTGCATAGCAGTTGATACACATGTAACAAGGGTAAGTAAAAGACTTGGATTAGTAAATGAGGAAGATGATGTCTTAAAAATAGAACAAAAGCTTATGAAATTTTTTCCTAAACAGATGTGGACAAAAGTGCATTATCAATTAGTTTTATTTGGCAGATATCGCTGTTTAGCAAAAAAACCATTATGTGAAAGCTGTAAATTTAAAAGGATTTGTACATATAAAAAGAGTTCAGAATGATATGAACTCTTTTTTATTCAATGTAAATGCTTCTACCTTCACTATTATATGTAACGCCTAGATATATGACGTGATAAGTTATTTGATACCAACCTTTTTGTGAAGTATCTATATCAGATAAGCTATTTAATGTTTCATTAGTAACTCTATTTTTAACGGTCATAGTAATAGTACTTTTGTCAATTGTGTCAGTAACATCTAGTCCATTTACAATTATTTTAATCGTATTTATTCCAGCATCTGGAACAGTACTTCCTATACTTATTGTTGGATGAATTTTGCCACTTTCTTCTAAGGCTAATAGTTCAATATCAACTTTAGTGGCGGATCCTGTAATTGATTTAGTCATACCATTACTAGCATTAGCTTTAAATTTACTATAAGCACTTTTAACTACTACTTCATTATATCCAGTTGTATTACTGATAGAATATGTTGTATCAGTTGTAAATCCAACGTATTTTAAAGTATCTCCATTTTTCAAGTAAATATCAAATCCAAAATCTCCCATATATGTACTATTATACTGTATTCTTAAATTGTAGTATTTTTCAGAATACTTTCCATAATTAGTATTAAAATAATTTTTTAAATATTCTTCCGTGGAAACTTCTGGAACGCCAGGAGACGTCCAACTTAAAGTGGCACCATTATTTGTTTCTATAACATTTAAATCAGTAGGATCGGAAAGTTTGGCAAATCTTTGGGATACTTCAGATGGTTCAGTTCCTTTAATGAATAAGTGTGTTTCTACTAAATTATCAGGAGTGTATTCGCTAGCTAATTGGGCCGGAATGGTTTCGAGTTCTACTTTTACTGAACTAATTCCTCCTGGATTAGTAAATTTTGAATTTTTTTCGAATAAGTTATTTAAAAGTACACCTTGTATTTTGTTTCTGTTATTTGTTGAAGAACTCATTGTATTATAATAATCGCTATATAGTTCGTCATAACCATACCAAAATGATAAAGTATAATCTGGACTATATGTTGCTACCCATGAGTCGCGAATTGTACTAGATGGAACTCCATATTCTTTGAGAGCTTTATCATCATAACTACTTGTACCTGTTTTTGTTGCAATTTGTGTTCTGCTAACTTTTACTGTTGACGGTGTAACATTAAATAATATAGTTGTAATCATATATGCAGTCTGAGGGGACATAACCTTTTCTCTTTTGTGTTTTGGCTCAACAACTTCTCCAGTATCTCTATAAACAATTTTATTTACAGTGTATGGTTCAGTGAAATAACCGCCGTTAGCAAATGCAGAGTAAGCTCCAGCAAGTTCAGTAGGCGTGACGCCATTAAATCCTCCAACAGCGTGTGCTTCATGTAAATATCCATCAGTAGTTTCAGGAGTAATACCTAAAGATGTAGCAAAATTATATTTTAAATCGTTATCGATGGTTTGAAAAGCTTGAAGAGCAACTGTATTTTTACTCTTAGACAATGCATATTTTAAAGTTACTAATCCATCGTATTGATTATTCCAGTTAGAAATCACTTGGCCGCTAGAATATGCAATATCATCTTCATCAAAGAATGGAGTATATGTAGACCATTTTAAATATTCAATACCGGGACCATATTCAAAGATTGGTTTAGCTGTAGATCCTGGGTGACTATCAATTTCTGTTGCATAATTAAAACCTAATTCTCTATCTTTATTTCTACCTGCACCAACAGCTATCATTGCACCGGTATTATTATTTATCATACTTATTCCAACTTGTATTTTTTCATCTTTAAATTCATAACCTAATTCTTCATTATAAAATTTATTAATAACATCTTGTTTACTTTTATCAATGGTACTATAAATTTCCATTGAAACATCATAAGGACTAACGCCGTATTTATTAATTATTTCTTTAACAACCGTATCAACAGCTCCTTGATATTCGCTTACTGAAGAAGTATTTGAATTAACTAATAAGTCTTGAATGTCAATACTTTTTGCAGTTTCACATTCTTCTTTAGTTATATATCCATGTCGTAACATTAAGTTTAAAACAACATTTTTTCTAGCATTGGCATTATCTGGGTAGACATAAGGGTCATATGCAGTTGGTGCTTGGAATAATCCTGCTATCATTGCAGCTTCAGGAAGTGATAAATTTCCGACACTTTTGCCAAAATATACTTGAGAAGCTTGTTCAACTCCATGTGCGCCACTACCTAAGAAAGGTCCATTTACATAAAATTCAATTATTTCTTCTTTTGTATAATTTTTTTCAACTTTAAATACTGCCATATAAATATCAGTAAATTTTCTAATAATACCTTCAATACCAGTAGAAGTAGTATCTGTCCATGTGTTTTTTACTACTTGCATTGTTAAAGTAGACGCTCCTCCAGCATCTGAATTTCCCATGAGTTGACCAAAAGAGGCTTTTAGAAATCTAAATAAATCGAATCCGTTATGTTGGAAAAACCTAGAGTCTTCAGTAGCAATTAAAGCATCAATAAAGACTTGACTCAGCTCATCATAAGTAACTTTTTCACGTTTTTCAACTGTGTCATCTCCGACACTAGTACCTAATGTAGCCATTATTTCTCCATTTGAAAAATATATAATTGATGCTTCTTTTTCATACAATTTATCCGGATCAAAAGCAGGTGCTTTTACTATAATATATAAGCCAAATGCAATAATAGCTAATAAAAATATTATAGCTAAAGAAGTTATTGCTATTAAAATATAATAGCCAATTTTAGAATTCTTAATTTTCTTATCTTTTTTAACTTTTTTATTTTTTTTAACTTTTTTTTCTTCTTTATCAGTTTTAAGTTTGGCTTTAATTTTGCTTCCTTTATTTCTGATTTTGTTAAAATTAATTTTATTTTTTATACTTGTCATAATTCACTCCTTATTAATTTATCCACAATTTTTATATAATCAATTCTTGGAAAATACTTTTCTGGAATTTTATATCCGTTTTCTTCAATAAACTTAAAAGGAATACTTTTTCTATCATTATTATATATGTATTCTAAGATTATTTTGCCTTCTAACAAATAAAATTCGTTATTCATAAAAATTATTAAAAAAGTTATTCCTCCGTGTCTAATTATGTTAGCAATATGATTTATTTGATGCTTTTTAATATTTGAAAGAGGAAAACTAGTTGTACTTTTACACTCTTTTGCATCAAATTCAATATATTTCCCTTTATATATTCCGTTATAATCTAAGGTAGATGTCTGAGCAAAAACAGCTTTATCTATTAACGTGGTTTTTTTACTTCTGTAACTTACATTAAGCACTTTAATAGGTGTTGGTTTTTTATAAATGATTGCAATATCTTTAGATAGATAATAAGTATTAGTGTCATTTATAATATTTTCAAGCCACATTCCACGATTGCTATAAATTGATTTAGTCTTAATTGCCATTTAATCCACCTAACTAATTATACTATATTTTTTAGGAAATATCTATTTTACAAACATTTGACAACATGAAAATGTCAAGCAAAAATAATTTGTTTTTTTAAAAGAAGTATGTTAAAATACTAATTGGCTTTAAAAAATAAACACTTTTATGGATTTTATTTACTAGTGCTCATAAAATATGAGTGTAAATATTTAGAAATAAAAGGGTGTAATAACGAAGGGAGAGATTTATATGGCAGTAGTGTCAAAAAGTTATTTATTAGAAGCTGGTGTCCATTTTGGACATCAAACAAAAAGATGGAATCCAAAGATGAAGGAGTACATTTTTACATCAAGAGATGATATTTATATCATTGACTTACAAAAGACAGTGGAAAAACTTGAAGAAGCCTATGCCGAATTATTTAAAGCCACACAAAACGGCGGGAAAGTGTTATTTGTAGGTACAAAAAAACAGGCTCAAGAAGTAAGTATTGAGGAAGCAAAGAGATGTAAAGGATATTATGTAACTGAGCGTTGGTTAGGAGGAACACTTACTAACTTTAAAACAATTAGAGAAAGAATAAACAGACTTTCTGAGATTGAAGAGCTTGAAAAGAAAGGAACATTAGATCTTTTACCAAAGAAAGAAGCAGCTAAGATTAAGAAAGAATACGATAAGTTAAATAAAATATTATGTGGTATAAGGGAAATGAACAGGTTGCCACAAGCAGTTATAATTGTAGATCCAAGGGTTGAAATAAATGCAATTAGAGAAGCAAGAAAATTAGGAATTCCAGTATTTGGAATTGTTGATACAAATTCAGATCCAGATGATGTAGATTTTGTAATACCAGGTAATGATGATGCAGTAAGAAGTGTTAAGGTAATACTTGGAGTTTTAGCAAATGCTGTTTGTGAAGCTAATGGTTTACCACTTGACGATTATATAACAGAAGATAATGAAATTAAGTCAAAAAAGAAAGATAATAAAGTAGAAATAGAAGTTATAGAAAAAGAACTTGAATCTAAAGAAAGTATTGATGAAAAAGAAACAATAGATGATGAAATAAAAGCAGAAAAAGAAGAAGTGGATTTAGATAGTATGAAGTTAGCTGAATTAAAGGCATTAGCTAAAGAAAAAGGAATAAAAGGTTATTCATCTATGAAAAAAGAAGAATTAATAAAAAAATTAAGGTAAAGAGGTGCAATATGGAGATAAATGCTAGTCTTGTAAAAGAACTAAGAGAAGTAACAGGTGCGGGTGTTATGGATTGTAAAAAAGCATTAGTAGAATGTAACGGGGATATTGATAAAAGCATAGATTATTTAAGAAAAAAAGGTGTTAGCAAAGCGGCTAAAAAAGCAGATAGAATTGCTGCAGAAGGATTGTCAAATATATATATAAATGGTAATGAAGCTGTGGTAATTGAAGTTAATTCTGAAACGGATTTTGTTGCAAGAAATAATGAGTTTAAAACAATGGTTGATAAAATAGGTAATACAATTTTAAATAGTGATGCTAAAACTGTTGAAGAAGCATTACAATTAAGTGTTGATGGAATTACAATTAATGATTTGATAGTTAGTGAAATAAATACAATTGGTGAAAAATTAAGTTTAAGAAGATTTGAAAGAGTTACAAAAAATAGTGATGAAATTTTTGGCGCATATTTACACATGGGAGGTAAGATTTCATCTTTAGTCGTTTTAAAAGGGGATAATGAGAGAGTGGCAAAAGATGTTGCAATGCAAATTACAGCAATGCATCCTGAATACATTGATAAAGATTCAGTTCCTGCGGATGTAGTAGAACATGAGAAAAGTATATTAAAAGAACAAGCATTAAGTGAAGGGAAACCTCAGGAATTTGTTGAAAAGATAATTACAGGTAGATTAGAAAAATTTTTCGCTGAAGTATGCTTAGTATTACAATCTTTTATTAAAGATAGTGATTTAACTATAAGACAATATTTGAAAGAAAATAGTTCAGATGTTGTTTCATTTGTTAGATATGAAGTCGGTGAAGGTATGGAAAAAAGAAACGATAACTTTGCTGAAGAAGTAAGGAGCCAACTAAATAATTAGTGATTAGTCATGAAAAAAAATAGAAAAAAAGGTATGGCAATGCTAGTTGTTGCCATTTTCCTTTTGTTAACAATCATAAACCTTGAAAGCTTAAGAAATAATGATGAGAATGTGTTGCTAGGTTTTAACGATACTCATACAACGTATAAAAAAATAAAAAGCAGTGTATTTGATATATTAGCAAATGATGCAGTAATTATATTTACAAGTGATGATACTGAAGTTAGTAAAGCAAAGAAAATTTTATATAATGCAGCCGTTATAAGTGATTATAGGCCAATTTATGAAGTGGATTTAACAGATGAAGAAATAGAGATAGAACTTGTAGATAACAAAAATATAAAAATAACTAAAGAACCAACCGATTTTTATAAAAAGCTTTTGAGTGAATTAGGATCATTTTCTGAAGTGTATGCTATAAAAAATGATTTTGGAGAGTACATAAATACAGGTTACCAAAAAATATATGCACCATTAGTTGTATTTGTAAAAGACGGCAACATTTTATATTCTCATTATTTAAGTCAAGATGAAGAGATAAGTAATGAAGAGTTAAAAGAAGTTTATTTATATGGATTTAAATTACTTAATGATAAGAATGCCTAAGAGGCATTTTTTTATTTGTCACAAAAAATGTAAAGTTTAATAAAAAAATAAAAAAAAAAATAAAAAATATTTACAATAAAAACTAAAAATAGTAATATAGTGGTAGGCAGTGGCAGGATGTGGAAGAAAGTGGGGGATGGTAATGTTTATTGGCGAGTTTCATCATAACATAGATGATAAAGGCAGACTCATAATTCCATCAAAATTCAGGTGCGAATTAGGAGAAAAATTTATAATTACTCGTGGATTAGATAAATGTTTGTTTATATATTCAATGAACGAATGGGAAAACATTACTAATAAACTTCAAATGCTTCCATTCACTAAAAAGGATGCTAGAAATTTTTCAAGATTCTTTTTAAGCGGCGCTACTGAATGTGAATTCGATAAACAAGGTCGAATCCTAATTACCTCACCTTTAGTTCATTACGCCAATTTAGTACAAAAATGTGTAATAATTGGCGTAAATGAACGAATTGAAGTTTGGGATGAAGAAGAATTTAACAAATTCCTAAACGACAACGAAGAGCAATTTAGTGAAATTGCAGAAAATCTATTTACTCAGGAGTAAAAATGCATATAAGCGTATTATTAAACGAATCAATCGAATCACTAAATATTAAAGGTAATGGGAAATACATAGATGCGACACTTGGTTATGCAGGTCACTCTAGTGAAATCCTAAGGAGGTTAGAAAAAGAGGGGTTCCTTTTCGCCTTTGATCAAGATGAAGAAGCAGTAAAATTTAGCACAGAAAAGCTAAATAAAATTAACAGTAACTTTAAAATCTTTCACACAAATTTTAAAAATATGAAAGAATACATCGACGAAAAAGTTGATGGGATACTATTTGACTTAGGAGTAAGTAGCCCACAACTAGATGAAACAGAAAGAGGATTTAGTTACCATAATGATGCAAAATTAGATATGAGAATGGACAAAAGACAAAAATTAACCGCTTACGATGTAGTAAATAATTATAATCTAGAAAAACTTATAAAAATATTTTACGAATACGGAGAAGAAAAATATTCAAGAAATATAGCAAGAGAAATCATAAAAAATAGACCAATAAATACTACATTAGAACTAGCAGAAATAATAAAGTCAAGCGTTCCAGAAAAATATAGAAATAGTGCACATCCAGCAAGAAAAGTATTTCAAGCTATAAGAATTGAAGTTAATCAAGAATTAGAAATACTCGAACAATCTTTATTAGATGCATTTTCACTATTAAATAGTGGAGGGAGAATATCAGTAATAACATTTCACTCATTAGAAGACAGAATAGTAAAAAATGTATTTAAAAAACTAACAGAAGAAGATGAAGTTAGCAAAAAATTGCCAACTATAAAAACAAATCAAAAAGCAAAATTAATAACGAAAAAACCAATTATTCCTAGTGAAGAAGAATTAGAAAAAAACAGAAGAAGCAGAAGTGCAAAACTAAGAGTAATTGAAAAAATATAAAGGAGAATAAAAATGGCTAGAAAAAGAGTAATTACATTAAAAGGAGAAAAAGTATTATATGTTTTAATTGGACTATTAATAGTTTTAAACGTCTTAGGTCAATCTTTTTCTATGGCCTTATTAAGTAAAACAAACATTGAAGTTGAAAGTATGAGAACAAAGATAGAAAAGCAAGAAAACTTAAATGCAAGTTTAGAAATGAAAATAAACGAATTAGCATCTCTTGACAATATTCAAAGTGTTGCATACGCATACGGATTAGAGTATAATAATGATAACATTAGAGTAATTGAAGAGTGAGGTGCAATAAATGAGTAAAGCAAGAACCATTAGAATAAATCGTGTTTTTTTGATGGTTGTTGTTTTTTTGTTTGCAGTTATAATTGCCAAACTAGTTTATGTCGGTTTAAGTCCAGTTGTAGACGGTGTAAATATTAAAGAATTTGCTGACAGCAGAAATACAAAAAAAGAAACAATAGTTGCAAATCGAGGGACTATTTACGATTTAAACGGGGAAATTTTAGCCCAAAACGTAAATAGTTATACCGTTATCGCCTATTTAAGCGAGTCAAGAACGACTGACCCGGATAATCCATATCATGTTGTAGATAAAGAAAAAACTGCGAAATTATTAGCCCCAATAATAAACATGACTGAAGAAAGAATATTAGAATTATTAAACTATGATGCATATCAAGTAGAATTAGGACCAGGAGGAAGAGGTTTAACTGAGTTAGTCAAAGAAGAAATAGAAGCATTAGATTTACCAGGTATTGATTTTATAAAAAGCACCAAAAGATACTATCCAAATGCAGACTTCTTATCATATACGATAGGATATGCAAAAACAGACGAATCAAACAATGTTATAGGAGAGTTAGGAATTGAACTATACTATAACGAGATACTAACTGGTAAAAATGGCTATAAAGAATACCAATCAGATATGTATGGATACCAGATAGCAAACACTGAACCGCTTATAGAAGAAGCAGAAGACGGTAATGACATATACCTAACGATAGACACAAACATTCAAATGTTTGTAGAACAAGCGATGAACACATTAACTGAATACGGTGTTGACTGGGCATCAATAAGCATAACAAATGCAAAAACAGGAGAGATATTAGGAATAAGTTCTTCACCAAGCTTTGATCCAAACATAAAAGACATAGAATCATATTATGATCCATTCGTATCATATACATACGAACCAGGCTCAACAATGAAAATATTTAGTTTTATGGCAGCAATAGAAAACGGGTTATATGACGGAGAAGAATTATATAATAGTGGAGAGTTGACGATTGGTGAAGACAAAGTAACAGACTGGAATACATACGGATGGGGAAAAATATCATTTAACCGAGGATTCTATGCTTCCAGTAACGTCGCTGCAACATTACTTGCTCAAAGACTTGGAAGGGATAAATTAAAAGACTTTTACGAGTCATTAGGGTATGGGAAAATAACTGGTATTACTTTACCAGAAGAACAAACAGGAGTTATAAATTTTAAATATGACATTGAAGTGGCGAATTCTGCTTTTGGTCAGGGAATGAGTGTAACGCCGATTCAAATGGTTCAGGCACTTACATCATTAGCAAATAACGGAACAGTAATTAAGCCATACATAGTAGATAAAATTATGGACGGAGCCGAAATAATATATGAAGGAAAAAGAGAAGAAGTAAGAAAAGTAGCAAGTCCAGAAACAATAAAACAAGTATTAGAACTAATGAATGGAGTAGTAAATTCAGGAGACAGCATAGCAACGGGAACAAGTTACAAAGTAGATTTTGTCAATTTAGCAGGAAAAACAGGAACTGCTCAAATAGCCAGTGAATATGGCGGATATATGACAGGATACTACGATAACATAAGAAGTTTTGCAGGAGTATTTCCTTATGAAGATCCAGAAATAATAGTATATGCAGTTGTAAGAAGACTAACAGACACATCACTACTACCAGAATCTGTAAAATCACTAGTGGAAGATGTATCAACTTATTTAAATATAACTAGCACTGATATAATAAAAGAAGAAGGAACATATGTAGTGGATAGTTTTATAAATACTTCAGTAGCTGAAACAAAAGAAGATTTAGAAAACAACGATTTTGAAGTTATAACAATAGGAGACGGAAGCGTAGTAATAAACCAGTATCCTAAAAAAGGAACTACAATAAATGAGAAAGACAAAATATTTTTATTAACAAACGGGACTAACAAAACATATCCAGATATGACAAATTGGTCGAGAAGTGATGTAACATCATTTGCGAACCTAACTGGGCTATCTGTAACATTTGACGGATATGGTTACGTAAAAAACACAACAGCAAAAACAGGAGAAACAATAAATTTAAATCAAACATTAAAAGTATTTCTTGAACCAATTTACAATTTAGAAGAGAGTCTAACAGAAAACGACAAAGAATGACAAGAATATAATGTATCCTAGTAATGGTGATATTATGAGAATATATTATATATTTTTAATAAAAAAAGAAATAGTAGAATTAACCAAAACCAAACCTTATAACCTATATAAAATGTTAGAAAACATATATTTAATGAACAATGATGACATAGTATTAGGATACAAGACATTTGAAAAACTGTGCAAAGTCATAAACAAAAACAACTTTAGTAAACTTATAAAAGATATAAACAAAGATAATTTAAATTACACATGCTTTAACAACACGCATTTATTAAATGATTTTTTTAAAAACGAAACGACTAAATTAATAATAAATAATAGTCACATGAAATTAAAAAGTAATGTAGAATACCCATCATTTTTAAAAGACGTAAAAAACATACCCAATTTATTTGTATGTGATTTTATAAATATGGATTATTTCTATATAAAAGACATACTAGTAGAAGCAAAATAATTGCAAAGAATAATACTTGTAAAAACAACATAAAATTGATAAAATGATAGTGAGGTGACGAAGCATGCTAATGGATATATTATATATATTAATTGGATTAATAGTAGGTGTAATAATTGGATTTTTAATAGCTAGACACATTATGAAAAAGCAACTTAAAGAAAATCCGCCAGTAAATGAAGAAATGATAAAAGCACTTATGAGAGGCATGGGAAGAAATCCTAGTCAAAAACAAGTAAATCAATTAATGAAACAAATGAGTAGATTTCAATAATCACTCATTTTTGTTTTTTTATCTTTTCTTTTTATAAATTATCATTTAAAATAAACTTTAGGTGAGTAGAATGAAAGATATAAAATTATCTCCTTTAGACATATATCAAGTAATAAACAAAAGCATATTAAACGAAACTGACAAATTAGTTTTAACAATGCTTTATATGCCAATTATAGGAAATAACAGCATAACTTTATATCTAACATTATATAGTGAGTTAAGCCTAAACAATTACATAACTAGAGAACTTTCGCACCATCACTTAATAAGTACCACTGGGCTAGGCATAAAAGAACTAACTGAAGCCAGAACTAAACTTGAAGGGATAGGACTTATGAAAACATATATAAAAGAAGAAGACATTAATAACTACATTTATGAACTATATAGTCCAATAAGCCCGAATGAATTTTTTAACCATCCAATATTTAACATGGTACTATTCAACAATATAGGAAAAGAAGAATACAACAGACTAATAAATTATTTTAAAGTTCCAAAAATGGATTTAAAAAACTACACAGACATAACAGCTCCATTTGACATGTGTTTTAAAAGTGAATGTTTTACACCACTTGAAATAGAAGAAAATATAATCAAAAAAGAAACATTGAAACTAAATTATGAACTAGATTTTGATTTTGACGTAATAATTAAAAGCATACCAAAAAGCATATTTAACAGCAAATGTTTAAACAAAAGCATGAAAGAATTAATAATCAATTTAGGATTTTTATACGAATTAGACCCACTAACAATGGCGGACCTAATAAAAACAGCATTAAATGAAAAAGGTTGCATAGAAAAAGAAACATTAAGAAAAAATGTAAGAAAATACTATCAATTTAATAACGGAAATAGATTACCAAGTTTAATTTTCAAAAGCCAACCTGAATACTTAAAAAGCAACAAAACAGATAATACAAATAGAAGCAGGTTAATAAGAGTATTTGAAAATACAAGTCCTTATCAATTTTTAAGAGCAAAATATAAAGGTGCTAGACCAACTGACAGAGATATGTGCATACTAGAAAACTTGCTAGTTGACTTAAAACTAAATCCAGCAGTAGTAAATGTACTAATAGATTATGTACTTAAAACCAATAACAACAAATTAGTAAAAGCATACGTAGATACGATCGCAGGACAATGGAAACGAAGTGGAGTAGAAACTGCAAGTGAAGCTATGGACTTTGCTGAAAAAGAACATAAGAAAAAAACAAAAAGCAAAAAAACAATAGAAAAAACACCAGTATGGTTTAACAAAGAAATAGAAAAAGAAGAAGTAAGCGAAGAAGAAAAAAAGGAATTAGAAGAACTATTAAAGGAGTTTAAATAATGCAAAAAATAAGTGAGATGAACAAATACAAAAAGAAAGATTTAACACTAACATTAAGAAAAAGTTTTATGCTAGCATTAAAAGACGAAAAATTTGTTAAATTAGTAAACAGACTAGATGTAGATGAAGAAACATTAATAAAATATACTACAAAATTAGAAAATACAGTTAGTGAACTTAATAATTGCAGCGGATGTAAAGGAATTAGCCATTGCAAAAACAGGGTAACTGGCTATGTAAGCTATCCAGGGAAACAAAATAACGGACTTGTATTTTCATACATTCCATGTAAATATCAAAAAGAACTATCTAAAATAAAAAACACGGTTACATTTTTTGAAACTCCCAAATTTTTAAGAGAAGCAAAAATGAAAGATTTATATTTAAATGACAAAAGAAGAATAGAAGTAATAAAATACGCAAAAAAATTTATAGATTCATATAAAAATGGAGAAAAAATAAAAGGTCTATACTTATATGGATCATTTGGCAGTGGGAAAAGTTATATAATAAACGCATTATTAAACGAATTAGGAAAAGAAGGAGTAATATGCATAAGCGTATACTATCCAAGTCTACTTAAAACACTAAAAGAAGGATTTAAAACAAATTACGAAGAAAGACTAAAAGAAATAATAGAATGTGATGTATTATTATTAGACGATATAGGTGCAGAAAACAATACAGCATGGGCAAGAGACGAAATATTAGGGACAATATTACAATATAGAATGGATAATGGGTTACCAACATTTTTCACATCAAATCTAAATTTAGAAGAATTAGAAGAGCATCTCAAAACAACTACAAATAGCACTGATAAAATAAAAGCGAGAAGAATAATAGAAAGAATAAAACAACTTACTGAACCAATAGAACTAGTCAGTGAAAACTTGAGAAAATAAGTTTAATATGATATAATATCTTACTAACAAAAGAAAACAAATTGAAAAAATAGGGAGGTATTATGGATAAAACATCATTTGATAGTAAAATGAGTATGCTAGTGACAGAAAAAAGACTTTTAGAAACTAGTTATAAAAGAACAAAAGATGAAGAAGCACAGTTGGAAATAAAAAGAAGAATAATACACATAAGAAGTGAAATGCAAAAATTAAAAAAAGAATATAATGAAAATCCAAATGCCTTAGAAGAAATTGAGGTGTTAGAATGAGTTATAAAGATGAACTATTTGACTTAGAACTTAGAAAACAAATTTTAAAAATAGAATTTTACAAAACAAAAGACGAAAAACGAAAAAAAGAAATTAAAGCATTAATTAATGAAATAAATCGGTCAAAAAGGACAATTGAAAAGCAACAATCAAAAGCATACAAAAAAGCTGGACTTAATTTTAAATTTTAAGCATTCATTAAAATAATGAATGTTTTTTAATTGTAAATATTTAAATAAAAACATTGAAAGTTATGTGAAAAGATAGTATATTTATCATAGGAGGAAGTATGAAAAAAATATTTGAAAGAATTTTTTTAGTAGCATTCATAGCTATGAACTTTATATTTATAAACAAAGCGAGTGCTGCAACAATCGAATACAGGGGCGGAGAATTTGATGTAATACCAGCAAGCAGAATAAAAACAACAACGGTAGCTGGCGTTGAATCAACTATCGCAAATGGTAAAGTAACATTTACAGTTTCAATACCTAGCGACACCACATCTTGGAAAGAACAAGTTAGTGACACACAAACAGAAAACTATGTATATTCAGGAGTTTACATTACGCCACCATGTGAAGAAGCTACAAAATATGACGCAATATTTGATGCTGAAAGCCAATTTCCATATTACGGATTAACACCTGATAGTGAAATTGAAGAAGGAAAAGAATATGCAATAGGACTAACAAAAGGGGAAGTACCAGGATTCTATGTAGTAGGTGATAGAACAAACGGAAACATGAGTCTATTTGGTGAGAAGACTTATATTTCAGTAATATATTGGTATAATGAAGACAATGAATATATTACAAGAGAATATTTTGAAGTAGAGAGAGTAAATGCTGATTCTGATGCAAACGTAATAGAAAGAACAACAATTGACTCTTCACGCATAAGTTTAGTAGAAAATCAAGACAATGTAAAATTAGAAGGAAATACTTTAACATTAGGAAAAGATTTTACAGGAACGACAGTTAAATTAAAAATCACTAAACCAAACAATGGAGTAAGTTACTCACATTATTTTACTTACGGAACTGAAGTTGCCAGCCTTGCAGATGATTATGCAATAATTACAGTTTCAATAACAAATTCTGAACTTTATTCAAACATTGATTGGTACATTAATGAGACCACATCAGTGACATTTGAAAGTTTAAATTTGGTTGTAAAAGGAGAAACAACATCATATCAAGATGAAAACGAAACAATATATTTAGTAAGTGAAGACAATGCATTACTACCTATGTACAAATTAGTTGTTGATGAAATAACTGATGAAGCACAAATCAAAAGTGTTCAAGATTTACTAAAATCAAATGAAACATTAATAAACTTATATGATATAAATTTATTAGATGGAAATAATTCAGTTATAAAGTTAGAAAATGGAAATTATCTAATAAAAGTTAAACTTACAGATGAGTTAAAAAAATTTGAAAACCTACAAATAGTTTATGTAGATGAAAATGGACAAGTTGCTGAAAGACTAGATGCAAAAATAGAAGATGGATATGTGACTTTTACTACAACACATTTAAGTACATATGGAATTGTTGCATTGAGTGAAGTAGAAAATCCACAAACATATGATAGTATCATAGCTTATAGAATTATGACAATATGTGCTATTATGGGAATAGTAGGGTCAGCTCTATATATAAAGTCTACAAAGAAAAAAAGATTTAATTAAAAGTTTTTTTAGAACATAAATTTTATGTTCTTTTTTTTACGTTAATTAAAAAACTGCTCAAAAAAAATACTTGACTGAATATAATTAATGTAGTATGATTATTTTGCTTTGAGTTTTCGCAAGAAAGCTTAATAAAAATACAAAATATGATACACCAGGATGTGTGTATAAGAAGGGAGAAATTATATGCCTACAATTAACCAATTAGTTAGAAAGAAAAGAGGACAAAAAGTAAGAAAAAGTAAAAGTCCAGTATTAGGAATGGGATTTAATACAAAAGATAGAAAAAGAACAAATTATGCTTCACCGCAAAAACGTGGAGTATGTACACGTGTAGGAACAAAAACACCAAAAAAGCCAAACTCAGCACTTAGAAAATATGCACGTGTTAAATTAAGCAATAACTACGAAGTAACATGCTACATTCCAGGAGAAGGACATAATTTACAAGAACACAGTGTAGTACTAATCAGAGGTGGCCGTGTAAAAGACCTAATCGGAGTACGTTATCACATTGTACGTGGAACATTAGATACAGCTGGTATAGATGCAAGAAGACAAGGTAGAAGTAAATACGGAACTAAAAAACCAAAAAGTAATTAATAGAAAGGAGAATTACAATGCGTAAAAAAAGAGCAGAAATAAGAGAAGTATTACCAGATCCAATTTATAATTCAAAGGTAGTTACAAAACTAATAAATAGAATTATGATAGGTGGTAAAAAAGGAACGGCACAAACAATATTATATGATGCATTTAATATTGTAAAAGAAAAAACTGGTAAAGATCCAATGGAAGTATTTGAACTTGCATTTGAAAATATAAAACCATCACTAGAAATAAAGAGTAGACGAGTAGGTGGCGGTAGTTATCAGGTACCAGTTGAAGTAAGGAAAGAAAGACAACAAGCATTAACATTACGTTGGTTAGTGCAATATGCAAAGAATAGAAATGGCAAAGGAATGGCAGAAAACCTTGCTAATGAAATAATTGATGCTTCAAACGGAGTAGGTGGAGCAGTTAAAAAGCGTGAAGATACTCATAAAATGGCAGAAGCTAACAAAGCATATGCTCATTATAGATGGTAAGAAGGGAGAAAATATATGGCGCGTGACGTATCGTTAGACAAACTTCGTAATATAGGAATAATGGCTCATATTGATGCCGGAAAAACTACATTTACTGAACGTGTTCTTTTCCATACAGGAATTACTCATAAAATTGGAGAAACTCACGATGGTGAATCTCAAATGGACTGGATGGAACAAGAAAAAGAAAGAGGTATAACAATTACAAGTGCAGCTACTACAGCGCATTGGAAAGGTTATAGATTAAATATCATTGATACACCAGGGCACGTAGACTTCACAATTGAAGTAGCGCGTTCATTAAGAGTACTAGATGGAGCAATAGCTTTGATAGATGCTCAAGCTGGTGTTGAAACACAAACTGAACAAGTTTGGAGACAAGCAAACGAATGGAAAGTTCCAAGAATGATATTTGCTAACAAAATGGACAAAATGGGAGCAGATTTTAAATACAGTTTAAATAGTATTAAAGAAAGATTAAGCGAAAAATCAGCACCTATTGAGTGGCCAATTGGAGCAGAAGACAATTTTAATGGAATAATCGACTTAGTTTCATTAAAGGCTTATAAATATAATGGTGAACAACACGAAGAACCAGAAGAAATAGAAATACCGGAAGATTTAAAAGACATAGTAATGGAAAAAAGAAATGAACTTATAGAAGCAGTTGCAGATTTTGATGACGGATTAATGGAAAACTACTTAGAGGGAAAAGAAATTACTGCTGAAGAACTTAAAAAGGCAATTAGAAAAGGAGTTTTAAGTGTAGAATTCTTTCCTGTAATGTGTGGAACAGCATTAGGAAACATTGGAGTTAAACTAGCCCTTGATGCAGTACTTGATTACTTACCAGCACCTACTGATATTGAAGCAATTAAAGGTGAAGATATGAAAGGTAATCCAATCGAAAGAAAAGCAAGTGACTCTGAACCATTCAGTGCATTAGCTTTTAAAGTAATGAACGACCCATTTGTAGGAAACCTAACTTTCTTTAGAGTATATTCTGGTACATTAAAAAGTGGAAGTTATGTAATGAATTCTACAAAAGGAGAAAAAGAAAGAATTGGACGTATTTTACAAATGCATGCTAACCAAAGAAAAGAAATTAGTGAAGTATATGCAGGAGAAATTGCTGCTGCAGTTGGATTAAAAGATACAACAACAGGAGACACATTATGTGCTGAAAATAATCAAGTAATTCTAGAAAAAATGGAATTCCCTGAACCTGTTATTCAATTAGCAATTGAACCAAAAAGTAAAAATGACCAAGAAAAAATGGGAATTGCATTACAAAAATTAGCAAAAGAAGATCCATCATTTAAAGCTAGTACAGACCATGAAACTGGTCAAACATTGATAGCTGGAATGGGTGAACTACATCTAGAAGTATTAGTTGATAGAATGAGAAGAGAATTTGATGTAGAAGCAAACATTGGTAAGCCACAAGTTGCATACAGAGAAACATTAACACAAGCTGGAGAATGTGAAGGAAAATACATCAAACAATCAGGTGGCCGTGGACAATATGGACACGTTTGGGTTAAATTTGAACCAAACAAAGACAAAGGTTACGAATTTGTTGATGAGGTTGTTGGTGGAGTTGTACCTAGAGAATACATAGGAGTTGTAGATAAAGGTTTACAAGAAGCACTTCAAGGAGGTCTATTAGCAGGATATCCTATGATAGACGTTAAATGTACATTATTTGATGGATCATACCATGACGTTGACTCATCAGAAATGGCATTTAAAATAGCAGCTAGCCTAGCACTTAAAGAAGCCAAAAATAAATGTAAACCAGTACTACTAGAACCAATAATGAACGTAAGTGTGGTTGTTCCAGAAGAATTTATGGGAACAGTAATGGGAGACCTTACAAGTAGAAGAGGTAGACCACTTGGAAATGAAAGCAGAGGCCGTGATCTAGAAATAAGAGCAATGGTTCCACTTTCAGAAATGTTTGGGTATGCTACTAGTTTAAGAAGTAATACACAAGGTAGAGGTACTCACCAAATGATATTTGATCATTACGAAGAAGTACCAAAAAATATTGCTGAAGAAATTATAAAAAGAAATAGTGTTCAGTAATCAAAAAAATGATAATAATACTTGCAAAAATTAGAAGTATTAGATAAAATTATATATGTAATTAAAAAAAGGAGGAAATAAAAAAATGGCAAGAGAAAAATTTGATCGTTCAAAACCACATGTTAATATTGGTACTATTGGACACGTTGACCATGGTAAAACAACATTAACAGCTGCAATTACAAAATATTTTGGTGATTTCGTTGATTATGCTGATATCGATAAAGCACCAGAAGAAAGGGAAAGAGGTATAACTATTAATACTGCTCACGTTGAGTATGAGACTGAAAATAGACACTATGCTCACGTTGATTGTCCAGGACACGCAGACTATGTAAAAAACATGATTACAGGTGCTGCACAAATGGACGGAGCAATTCTAGTTGTTAGTGCAACAGATGGACCTATGCCTCAAACAAGAGAGCATATCTTATTATCACGTCAAGTTGGTGTACCAAGAATGGTAGTTTTCATCAACAAATGTGATATGGTAGATGATCCAGAATTACTAGACTTAGTAGAAATGGAAGTAAGAGACTTACTTACTGAATATGAATTTGATGGAGACAATACTCCAATTATAAGAGGTAGTGCATTAAAAGCTCTTGAAGGAGATCCTGAAGCTGAAAAATCTATAAGAGAATTAATGGCTGCAGTTGATACTTGGATTGAAACTCCACAAAGAGATACTGATAAACCATTCTTAATGAGTATAGAAGACGTTTTCACAATCACAGGACGTGGAACAGTTGTTACTGGTCGTGTTGAAAGAGGAAGATTAAATTTAAACGAAGAAGTTGAAATCGTTGGAATTAAACCAACACAAAAATCAGTTGTTACAGGAATTGAAATGTTTAGAAAACAACTTGAATATGCTGAAGCAGGAGATAATGCAGGAGTATTACTTCGTGGTATTAATCGTGAAGATGTTGAAAGAGGGCAAGTTCTTGCAAAACCAGGAACAGTTACTCCTCATAAAAAGTTTAAAGCTAGTGTTTATGTATTATCTAAAGAAGAAGGTGGAAGACACACTCCATTCTTCAGCAATTATAGACCACAATTCTACTTCAGAACTACAGATGTTACTGGTGTAATTGAATTACCACAGGAAAAAGAAATGGTAATGCCAGGTGAAAATGTAGATATGACAGTTGAATTAATTACACCAATTGCACTTGAAAACGGAACAAAATTCTCTATAAGAGAAGGTGGACGTACAGTTGGTGCTGGTGTAGTTTCAGAAATTATTGAATAATTATTCATACATTTTGAATTGAAGTTAACCTCGTTTCTTTTAAACAGAAACGAGGTTTAATTTTGTCTATAAATTTATTAAATTAAACATCATTAATAATTAAAAGTAAGCTTTAATTTAAATATTTTGATTTTTGAAATATTTATGATATACTTTAATTGTAGTAAAAAATATACGGTATATTGAGCAGTTTAGTTTGTATAATTTTGAAAAGCTATAAGATTTTAGTTATTATTAAATTGAAAGGTAGGGATATTATGAAAAACGTGAACATTTTAAAAGAGAATGGAGTGAACGTTGATAAAAGTTTGGATTTGTTTGGAGATATGGATATGTACGATGCCACTTTAATTGATTTTTTAGAAGGAGTAAATGATAAATTAGAAAATTTGAAACATTGTAAGGAAACCGCTGATATGGTTAATTATGCTGTATATGTTCATTCTTTAAAAAGCGATGCTAGATATTTGGGATTTGAAAAATTGCAAGATTTAGCTTATCAACAAGAAATGAAAAGTAAAGCCAATGACATAATGTTTATATATGATCATTATGATGAATTAATTGAAGAAACAAATAGAATAATTAAATTAGTCAACGATTATCTTGGAAACGAAAAAGAAAAAGTGGAAAAACCAGATTTTATTGTTAAAGATAAGGCAATTTTAGTTGTAGATGACTCTGATATGATAAGTAAGTTTATAAAAAAAGTGTTTAATAATGATTATGAGGTTTATACGGCTAGCGATGGGGCGGAAGCAATAGAGTTTTTAGAAAACAATATGAATAATACAAAAATAAAAGCTGCTTTAATCGATCTTAACATGCCTAATGTTAATGGATTTGAATTATTAGATTATTTTATAAAGAATCAATTATTTGTAAAAATTCCGGTATCTATAATAACTGGAGTTGATGATAAAGAAACAATAGAAAAAGCTTTTCAATATGGAATAGTGGATTTATTAACTAAACCATTTAATGAAAGAGATATAAAAAGGATTGTTGAAAAAACAATTAATTATAATATATAATGTAAAGTTTTATTAATTATTGACTAATCAAAAATAATGGTGGTATAATTTATATAGATATAAAATAAGAAAGGATGGAATATTTTTATGATGAAAAATAACAAGAAAGGTTTTACGTTGGTTGAGTTAATTGCTGTTATCGCTATATTGTCAATTTTGCTTATCATGGCTTTGCCACAATTATTGGATTCATACAATGATACAAAAGAAAGAGCATTTATAGCTCAGGTTCAAGCTATTTATAAAGCTGCTGAGAAAAAATATATTTCTGATCAGTTTACACCTGACTCTATAAGTAATAATGCAACTTATTGTCATGATAATGCTGAAGAGCAAAATGATTTAGATCTTTCAAGCGATGATGTTTTATATAAGATACAATTTACTAATGGTAAGATTACTAGTATTATAGTATCAGATGGAACTTATCTCTATACTAGTCCTTCTATTGGTGATGGTGATTATTTTAAGGTTGCTGATATTGTATTTAATGATACTGATGTAACTGATGCTACTGATTCTTCAATAACTTGTAATTAGTTTGTATGATTTGTTATAAGAAACATTTTATTTTAGTGTAAAAGAGATTTTTTAATGATATATTTTTCATAGTAATTTAGACTTTAATAGTCTTTTTTATTTGGTTTTTTATTGTATAATAAAAATCTTTTCAAATAGTTTTACTATGAAAAGATTTTTATAATTTTTTATTAATCAAATAATAAAAATTTGTTTAATTATTTATCAGTTTTAGAAATCTATTGTTTCTAATTGTTGTTCTGTACTATTGTCTACTTTTGTATTTTGTGCTTTTTGTGCTTGATGCTGCATATTAGCAATATTTAAGCTTTGTTTTAAATTATCATCTTCATAATTAGTTAAATCATTTTCTAAATCTATTATTTTTAAAATTTCTTCAAAAGTTGTTTCACCTTCGATAACTTTATTAAGCCCATCTTGTAAAAGAGTTATAACTTCTCCAGTATATACAAGCTCCCTTAATGTTTTTTTAGGAGCGTTATTAGTAATGGCATCTCTTATTTGATCATTAATGATTAAAACTTCCAAAATAGCAAGACGACCTTTATAACCATGTGAACATCTAGGGCATCCTTCTTTATTTGCTTCATACATTTCATTAACTTCTTTATCTAAAACTGTCCTAAAAACATTTTTTTCATATTCAGTAGTTGGTCTTTTGCGTCTGCACTCTGTACAAACTTGTCTAGCAAGTCTTTGAGAAATAATGCCAGCTAAACTACTACCGAGTAGATATCTCTCAACATCCATATCTGTTAAACGCTCAATAGTATTAAGTGAGTTATTAGTGTGAAGTGTAGACAATACCAAATGCCCAGTAATACTGGCTCTTACTGCAATACGAGCAGTTTCATCATCACGAATTTCACCAATCATAATTATATTAGGATCTTGCCTTAAAATACTTCTTAAAACAGTAGCAAAAGTTAAACCTATTTCTTGGTTTACTTGAACCTGACTAATTCCGGCAATATCCATTTCAATAGGATCTTCTACAGTTATTATGTTTACATCTTCAGTATTAAGTTTTTGTAAAATAGAATATACAGTTGTACTTTTACCTGTACCAGTAGCTCCAGTAACGAGAATTATTCCATTTGGCACTTTAATAAGCTTTCCAATTTTTTCCAAACTTTCTTTACTAAACCCTAAATTCTCAAGACCTTCTAAACTTTTTGAGTAGTCGAGAATACGAATAACTATTTTTTCAGCATTATTAGTAGGTAAGCTAGATACACGAAGGTCAAGGAGTCTATCACCAATTTTACTTTTAATGGCACCATCTTGAGGAAGTCTAGTTTCCATTATATTCATTCCTGCAATCATTTTAATACGACTAATCATATTTCTCTTATATTTTCCAGGAATAATTCCATAATCACTTAAAACACCATCAATCCTTAACCTTAATTTCAAGTCATCTTTTGAAGGGTCAAAATGAATATCACTAGCGCCTTTATTAACAGCATCTATAATAATTTCGTTAGCGATTTCAACTATAGGCATTTTTTCAAAGTCAAATTCCTTCACGTATAGCACCCACTTTCTATTCTATAAACAATTATAACATTAAAAATATAAAACTTACAATAGAAATAATGTTTTTTTTTAATTACTATGTTATAATTTTTTTATGAGTTGGTGAGTTATGAATAAAAAAGGATTTACAATTGTAGAAGTTGTTGCTAGTATTGCAATAATACTATTTATAACAGCGTTAGTAGTATATAACGTTGCAGGAATGAGTGATAAAAGTAAAACTGAAATTTACAAAGATAAAATTAATCTAGCACTTATAAAGGCAAAAGAATATGGAAATGATAATTTAGATAGTTTAACAACTAGTTGTAAAGGCATTACAATAGGTGACTTAATTAATATGAATTACTTAGCAGAAGAAGAAAACGGGAAAATATATGACCCGAGAACAAATGAAAGTATGAACGACATATGGATATGTGTTATATATGAGGACAATGAAGTAAAAACATATTTAAGAGATGAGGTTTAGAAATGAAAAACGAAAAAATAACTAGTAGAGATATTGACTTTGCAAAATGGTATACAGATGTTGTTAATGCAGCAAAATTAGCAAGTTACACAAGCGTTAAAGGTTGCATTGCAATATTACCAAATGGGTATGCCATTTGGGAAAAAATGCAAAATGAACTTGATAAAAAATTCAAAGAATTAGGGCATGTAAATGTGCAAATGCCTTTATTAATACCTGAAGGACTACTTAATAAAGAAAAAGAATTAGTTGAAGGTTTCGCACCAGAAGTTGCTTGGGTAACTATGGGTGGTAGTAAAGAACTTGAAGAAAGACTATGTATAAGACCAACTAGTGAAACTGTATTTTGCGATTTTTACAAAAATTTCATAAAATCATACAAAGATTTACCGCTTTTATATAACCAATGGTGTAATGTACTTAGATGGGAAAAAGAAACAAGACCATTTTTAAGAAGTAGAGAGTTTTTATGGCAAGAAGGGCACACAATTCATAGTACAAAAGAAGAAGCTGAGAATGAAACTAAAAGAATGATAGAAGTCTATAAATGGTTTCATCATGAAATACTTGCAATCCCTAGTATAATTGGTTTAAAAACTGAAAAAGAAAAATTTGCAGGTGCTGAATATACATACACTAACGAAGCATTAATGTTCAATGGAGTGAGTTTACAATGTGGAACTTCGCATTATTTTGGTCAAAAATTTTCTAAAAGTTACGATATAAAGTTTACCAATAAAAATAATAAAGAAGAATTTGCATATCAAACATCATGGGGAACAACTACTAGAATGATAGGGGCAGTTATAATGGTGCATGGAGACGATAAAGGGTTAGTTTTACCACCAAAAATAGCTCCTAAACAAGTGGTTATAATACCAATAGGTACAGATGAAAGAATAATTGAGCTTAGTAAAAAAATAAATGATGAACTTAATGATAATAACATAACATCTTACATAGATTTAAGTGAGAAAACTCCAGGATATAAATTTGCTGAAGCAGAGGTGAATGGGATACCAATTAGAATTGAAATAGGAAGTAGAGATTTAGAAAAGAACAGTTTATCTTTTGTTAGAAGAGATACAAGTGAAAAAATAATGATTAATATTAATTCAAATTTAGTAGAATGCACTAAAGAATTATTGCAGAAAATACAAAAAGATATGTATAAACGAGCATTAAAAAGAAGAGAAGAACTAACTTTTGAAGCTAAAAATATAGATGAAGTTAAAAATATAATGAGTAGCAAATCAGGTTTTATAAAAGCTTGTTGGTGTGGAAATGAAGATTGTGAATTAAAAATGAAAGAAATAAAAGGATTAAAATCTAGGTGCATACTAGAAAATGAAAAATTAATATCTGATAAATGTGTGGTTTGTGGAAAGCCAGCAAAAAAACTTGTCGTTTGGGGGATACAATATTAATAAATTTTATAAAAAATTTTAATTAAATTTAAAAAGAACTAATTTGGAGAAATGTTTAAAAGAGTAAATTTTTTAAGATTTACTTTTTTATTGTTATAAATGACTAATTAGCCGTTCATATAATAATTAAAGTTTTGATACATATAGTTATTATAAAGGAGTGAATAATGTATCATTTTATTGGAATTAAAGGCTCTGGAATGAGTTCATTGGCTCAGTTAATGGATTCTCTTGGATTAGAAGTACAAGGAAGTGATGTTAGTGGACACTTTTTTACAGAGGAAGGCTTAATCAAACGAGGAATAAAAATACTTGAATTTAGCAAAGACAATATAAAAGAAGGACTAACTATAGTTCAAGGAAATGCATTTAACGAAGAAAATAGTGAAGAAGTTAAAAAAGCAAAAGAATTAAATTTAAAAATATTATCATACCAAGAAGCTGTTGGAGAAATAAGCAGAATGTTTAGAACAATTTGTATTGCAGGATGTCACGGAAAAACAACAACAACAGCAATGATAAGTCATGTATTAAATGACATAGTAGGTTGTAACTATTTGATTGGAGATGGAACAGGGTATGCCAGTAAAAATAACAAATATTTTGCGTTAGAAAGTTGTGAATATAAAAGACACTTTTTGTCTTATGGACCGGTTTATAGCATAATCACCAACATAGAACTAGATCATGTAGATTATTATAAAGATATAGATGATGTGATAGACGCATATCAAAGTTTCATAAACAATACACATAAATGCGCGATAGTTAATGGTGATGATGAAAACACAAGAAAACTAAAATTTAATAAAAAAATTATATACTATGGTTTAAAAGAAAATAACAACGTAATTGCCACAAACATAGAATATAACAAAAATGGTACTGAATTTGATGTATACATAGATAGTAAATTTATTGATAGATTTAAACTGAAATTATTTGGAGAACACATGCTTATAAATAGTTTAGCAGTAATAACACTTTGTTATTTAGAAAACATTAATTTAACAAAAGTAAAAGAAAGTTTACAAACATTTAAAGGAGCAAAAAGAAGATTTACAGAAACCATAGTTAAAGATAACGTAATAGTTGATGACTACGCGCATCATCCAACAGAAGTTTTAGCAACAATCAATTCAGCAAGACAAAAGTACCCAAATAAAAAAATAATTGCAGTCTTTGAACCGCACACATTTTCAAGAACAATAAGATTTCATAATGAATTAATTGAAGTATTAAAAAAATGCAATAAAGTATTTATAATGGACATATATGGTGCTAGAGAAAAACAAGAAAATTATCCAGGAATAACATATCACATAATTGCTGATAAAATTAAAAATTCAGAAAATATTAATAGAAATGAAGCATACAAATTAAAAGATTACAAAAATTCAGTAATACTATTTATGTCTCCAAACGACTTGAGTACTTTAGAAAACGAATACAAAAAAATCAAAGAAGAAGAACTATAACTAATAGTTTTTTTCTTTGTATTTAAAAATAATAGTGATAAAATAATAACTATGAAATACATAAAAGGAAACGTAAGAAAAATTTTATATGAAAACGACAACGGTTATAGAGTAGGATTATTCAAAGTAAAAGAAACAAACGATGAAAACTTAACAGAATATCTAAACAAAACAATAACATTTAATGGGGTCTTTTTACCACTTAGTAACGACATAATTTATACATTTTATGGAAGACTAATAAACCACTCAAGATACGGGCTACAGTACCAAGTAGAAAACTATGAAATAAATGAAATTGATGACAACGAAGGAATAATAATGTACTTGTCCAGTGGATTATTCAAAGGAATCGGGCCAAAAATTGCAAAAGGTATAGTAGACATTTTTGGAATGGACACAATTGAAGCAATAAAGAGAAAAGATAGAAAAATTTTAACAGTATCAGGTATGACTTTAAAAAAATTTGATAATTTAGTAGTTGCAATAAGCAAAAGTTCAAAAGACGAAGAAAACATATTAGAACTAACAAAAATAGGGTTAACTACAAAGGAAAGTTTTTTATTACTAAAAAAATACAGTGATAATATAAAAAAAATATTAGAAGAAAATATATATTTATTACAGGACGACATAGATTTCAAAAAACTAGACAACATATTTTTAAAAACTGAAAGCGAATTTGACAAAAGAAGAGTAAAAGCACTAATAAAACATTTAATAAAAATAATTTGCTATGAATCAGGCGATACAATAGTAAATAAAGAAGACTTATACGTTAACATAAATGGATTTTTTAATGAACCATTAGACGTAAATAACTACAATTTATACTTACAAGAATTAGAAAAAGAGAACGAAATAATAACAATAAACGACAATGTTGCATTATACTACTTTTATGAAACAGAAAACATAATAGCAAATAAAATAAGAAGTTTATCAAGTACAAAATCACATATATCAGATAAAACAATTAATGGATATATAGAAAACTACGAAGAAATAAATAGCATAAAACTAAATGATGATCAAAAAGAAGCCATAAAAGGAAGTTTAAAAAATAACTTTTACATAATTACTGGTGGACCAGGAACAGGAAAAAGTGCGACAAGTTTAGTAGTCAAATAAACAAAGCTACTACATTATCTAAGATAATGAACTGATAGTCTGAGATGAGAATTGATAGGGTAACGCCTTGAAGCTCACTGCTAATACTTCGACATGCAGGAGTTGGTAACAAACCTGTGTGAAGCTCGAGGAAGTCGGCTGAAGAACACCCTAGAACAGAAAATTATTAAGTAATGTTGGTACAAAAGTGTCTAGAGACCGCCCGCAGGAAAGATAATAGAGTATGTTCAAGGAAAAATGAGTCAATAACTCATGTGTTTGATAGGTCGGGCATCTATAAAATAACTATGGTTAGAATGTATTCAAAATACTGACGAACCTCCGAATGTAAGTCTCGTAAAAGTGGAAAGAGTCGAAAGGGCTCGGGATAGTTATATGCCAGAGGGCAGACTGAATTTTTTCTAAGTCTGACCTTAATCGTTACAGGCGATTGCGGTATATCGGGATAGAGGAGTGAACCTAAGGTTATATGGTAAAAGATAAGGCTATCGGAACTTGGAATTATCCAACCTTAAGCTTTAAGGTTTAAGGTAGCAGAAGCGAAAACATTTAATAATGTATAAGTTATGCGTAATGGATAATAAGCGGTGGTATTACTTACGATGTTTCTTGTAATGAGAAACGGAGGGATGACCACTAGTCATAATATAAGATTAACATAAACTTACATCAAAATTTTATATAACAAATTGCGAGTAAGAATAATAAACTTCGTAAGTTGGGAAGTTAACTCTTCGCAGAAATCGAGGTGAATACGTTATGAAAGATAAAAACTTTACACGAAAAGAAAAATCTGCATATTATTCACAATGTATGCAGATGTACCAAGGTTTATATGAGTTAACAAAAGAACAAATTAAAGATAAAGGTTATGCTTCGCATAAAAGCTTAATGTATAAAATAGCTTCTACAAAGAATATAGTGAATGCAATAAGAAGTATTTCAAAAAACACAGGCGGAGGAACCGCTGGTGTGGATGGAACTACCATTAGGGATGTTAAGAAATATAATAACTCAGAAATGGTAAGAAGAATACAAAATAAACTTCTAGGTAACAACTATCAACCTAAAAGAATTAAAAGAGTATATATTCCTAAAAATAATGGGGATTTAAGACCTCTTGGAATTCCAACAATAGAAGATAGAATTATACAGCAAGCAATAAAGCAAGTACTTGAACCAATAGCAGAAGCTCAATTTTCAAGAGTAAGCTCAGGATTTAGACCAGGAAGGTCTGCTCATAATGCAATGGCACAAGTAGACAATATGATACAAATGTCTAAAATGAGTTGGTGTGTCAAATGTGACATAAAAGGATTCTTTGACAATGTTGACCATAATAGATTAATTAAAGCATTATGGAGTTTTGGTATAAGAGACAAAAAAGTTCTTAGTATTATCAAAACAATATTAAAAACAGAAATAGTAGATATGGATGGCACAGTAACAAAACCTGAAAAAGGAACGCCACAAGGCGGAGTTATTAGCCCGCTACTAGCAAATATTTACTTAGATGCTTTAGACAAATGGGTAGAATCTCAATGGACACATTTTAAAACAAGGTACACATATTACTCAGATATAAGAGATAAGAGCTATCAAAGACCAAATCAAAATAAGAAATATAGAGCACTTCGAAGTAACTCAAAAATGAAAGAAATGTATATTATTCGATATGCAGATGATTTTTTGATTTTTACAAACAGTAAAGAAAATGCAGAGAAAATAAAACATGCTACTATATTATGGTTAAAACAAAATTTAAAACTTGAGTGCAGTCTTGAAAAAACAAAGCTCATAGACCTTAAAAATGAATTTGCAGAATTTCTGGGATTCAAATTTAAAATATCCAATAGAGTAAAAGTAACATCTAAAGGAAGTAAAAAAAATATTATAGATTCACATATTGCAGATAAGTCGCTTAAAAATATAAAAGAAAAGTTGAACAAACAAATCGATTATATAGCTACTGCAAATGATAATATAACATTTCATAAAGCCATACAAATTTACAATAGCATGGTAATGGGCATTCATAATTATTTTTGTGTTGCTCATGGAGTTAATAATGATTTAAGCCGAATTGGCTGGGATATTCAAAGGAAACTCTATAACAGAGTTCTCAAAGATTATCCAGACAGAAACTCTACACCAGAAAATTATCTTCCGTGTTACCAGACAATAGTAAATAAATATGGTACTTCCAAAGAGCTAAAATGGTGCAAAGGAATTCCGATAATTCCAATCAGGTATGTACAATTTAAAGCCCCAATAAGCTTTAATGAAGGTTATAATCTATATGATATAGAAAATAATCTAAATACAATAAACCTTGAAGATATGGCAAAAATAATTGCATATTTTTCAAGTGATGTGCATAATGAACGAGACACAATGGAATTATACGAAAACAAAATCAGTAGATTAGTTAGCCAAAAAGCTCTCTGTTATATTACGAAAACACCGTTGATATATGGAGAAATAGATACACATCATATACTTCCTGTACATCTTGGTGGAACTGATAAATATGAAAATATTATCATAATACAAGAAAGAGTTCATGAATTAATACATAATTCAGAATCACTACAAGAAGCATTAGAGAAGCTCAAATCGGAATATTCAACGGGAAAAAGAATCGAAAAGAAGTTTACTGAAATCTATATTAAAGCGAATCCTGAGAAATCTAAAATTTAAACAGTAAGTGAAAAGTTAACTTATATTATGATGGCACGCCGTGTGCGGTGAAAGTCGCATGCACGGTGTAGAGCGGGGGAAAAGCTGGAGATAATATCAAAGGCTTACCTATCGCTATCTACAATTATCAAAGCAGTAGTAGACATATATAACACAATAAATGAATGCAAAGAAGGGGATATCACCTTGCTCGCGCCTACTGGAAGAAGTGCTAAACGAATGATGGAAAGTATAGGTAGAAAAGCAAGCACAATACATAAATTTTTAAAATGGAATGGAGAAACAGAAACATTTCAAGTAAATATATATAATCCAAGCATGACAAAATTCGTAATAATAGATGAAGTAAGTATGGTAGACATATTTTTAATGAAAAACCTATTTGACGGGCTATTAAATAACATTAAACTTATATTTGTGGGAGATGCAAATCAATTACCAAGCATTAGTCCAGGGAATGTATTGTACGATTTATTACAAATACCAGAAATAAAAAGAACTGAGTTATCAATGATATATAGAACAAAAAAAGATTCATACATAAATGATTTTGCAAGCGATATAAAAAATAAAATAACTAAAGAAAAATACGAGAGTTATAGTGACTTTTCATTTATAGGGTGTGATGAAATACACATAAAACAAATTATAAAAGAAATATCACTTAAAGCAATAGAAAAAGGAATAAATAAAGAAAGTTTTCAAGTTTTAGCCCCTATGTACAAAGGAGAAAATGGCATAGAATTATTAAATAAAGTAATGCAATCAATATTTAATCCAGAAAGCATAGATAAAAAAGAAATAATAATAAGAGGAGTTACATACAGAGAAGGAGATAAAGTAATACAACTTATAAACGATGTAGACAACAACATTTACAATGGAGACATAGGAATAATAGAAACAATAATTACAAGTACAAAAAACATAATGATAGTAAACTATAACGGAATAAAAGTAAAATATGATAATAAAAAATTTGATGAAATAACACATGCTTTTGCCATTAGCATACATAAAAGTCAAGGAAGTGAATATGAAAATGTAATAATGGTAATTTCAAAAAGTTTTAAAAGAATGCTTTATAATAAACTAATATATACTGGAGTTACCAGGGCAAAAAAAAGTTTAGTAATAATAGGAAGTAAGGAATACCTAAATTATGGTATAACTAGAGATTATGCAGAAAATAGAAAGACACTTTTTACCAGATTATTTTAGTATAATAAAAACATTATAGTAAAAAATAATATTAGAAGTGAGGTGTTTACTATAAAAATGTTAGATAGAATGCTTTGGATGGGCGCTGGGCTAGGTGCTGGTATGCTTATAAAAAAGCATGAAAAAGACATTACATCTTTTATGAAAAAAGAAAGAAATAAAATGATGAAAGTCGGAAGTGCGATGACAAGTTCATCAAAAAGTCCTTCTAAAAAATAGAAGGATTTTTATTTACATATTTTTGTAAAAAAGTAAGTATAATATAAAAATGTATGATAAAATATATTTAGGTGAATAAAATGAAAAATAAAATATTTGAAAAGATAAATGTGGATAAATTAAACGAAGTTTTCAAATTGAGTGGTAAAGTATTAAAAGTTTTATATTTATTACTTATAATAGGATTTTTGTATATTTTAACATTAGTTATAAAAGAATGGAATTTAATTCCAATACTTTTAACAATTTTAAAAATAATGAGCCCATTTTTTATAGGATTTGTAATTGCTTGGTTACTAAATCCATTTTGCTGTAAGCTCACTGAAAAGGGGTTACCTAGAGGAGTGTCAGTAATATTAGTATTTGGGTTAATGGTAATATTTATTTATCTTTTCTTGTTAGCTTTAATACCGGTATTAGGACAGCAGGTTAATGATATAGTTTCGGCTATACCAGGAATACTTACAGACGTAAAAGTTCATATAGATTCATTCTTTGAAACACTAAGCGATTCATCACTTTTAGATTTAAACAGTATAAAAGATGAAATGTATTTAACTGTAGAAACATTTGCTAAAAACCTAACAACATCATTACCAACAGTAGTCATGAATTTTGTAAGTGCCTTATTTAGTGGGCTTGGAACAATACTAATTGGATTTGTTATTGGTTTTTATTTATTATTTAATTTTAATAATGCAACTAATCATTTATTAAATATACTACCTAGAAAAGGTAGAAAAGAAGGTGAGTTTATAATAAATGAAATATCAATAGTAATGCATAAATTTGTAAATGGAACATTGCTAATTAGTCTAATACTATTTATTGTTTCTATAATTGGATTTTCAATAATAGGATTAAACGCCCCAGTATTATTTGCCTTTTTCTGTGCGATTACAAATTTAATACCATATATAGGTCCATACATAGGTGGAGCACCAGCCGTACTAGTAGGATTAAGCCAAAGTACACTTATCGGAATATTAGTACTAATATTCATAGTAATTGTACAAGGTTTAGAATCAACATTCTTACATCCAATAGTAATAGGAAAAAAGATGGACTTACATCCAGTAACAATAGTAATATCATTATTGATATTTGGATATTTCTTTGGTATAATTGGAATGATTGTTGCAACACCAATAGTTGCAATATTAAAAATAATATATATATTCTTAGATACAAAATATGATTTCTTTGGATATACAAAAAACAAAAGCGTTAAAAAAGAAATAAGTAAAATCGAGAATACTATTTAGAGAGAACTTGATTGGTGAAAAAGTTTTAGTACAGATTTGAAAGCTATTCTTTAAGCAGGAAAACAATCCCGGGTAAAAACCGTTATAAAAATTAAGAAAAACAAAGGATGGTACCGTGCACATGCACTCCTTATACTATCCTTTTATTTTTGGAGGTAAAAAATGGAATTAAAGGAAACAAAACCAATAATTTATTTAATAAGTGGAAAAGCGAGATATGGCAAAGACACAACAGCTAACTTTATAAAAGAATATTACGAACGTAAAGGGAAAAAAATAATTAATTTACAATTTTCAAGCTACATAAAAGAATATGCAAAAAAGATAACTGGATGGGATGGAAGCGAAGAAACAAAACCTAGAGAACTTTTACAAATATTAGGAACCGAAGTAATAAGAAACAAAATAGACGAAGAATTTTTCATAAAAAAAATAATTGATGACATAAAAGTATATAGTTATTTTTTTGACGTCATAACAATAAGCGATGTAAGAGCAAAACGAGAAATAATTAACGTTACAAATTCATTTGATAAAGTAATTAGCATAAACATAAACAGACCTAATTTTGATAACGGATTATCAGAAGAACAAAAAAGACATTTTACTGAAATAGATTTAGATGATTATGACAAATTTGATTATATATTGATAAACGATGGAGATTTAAATGATTTAAAAGATAAAATTTATGAAATGGTCGGTGAGATAGATGAAAAATTTAACTAGAAGAGAATTAATAGACAAATACTTAAAATTTTTTGAAGAAAAAGGGCACAAAATAATTCCAAGTGCGAGTTTAATACCAGAAAATGATCCGACAGTTTTATTTACAACTGCTGGTATGCATCCATTAGTTCCATATCTTTTAGGAACACCACATCCAATGGGGAAAAGATTAGTAGACGTTCAAAAGTGTATGAGGACAAGTGATATAGATAGTGTTGGAGATGATACCCATTGTACATTCTTTGAAATGCTTGGAAACTGGTCACTTGGCGATTATTTTAAAGATGAAGCAATAAAGTGGTCTTTTGAATTTTTAACCGATGATAAATATTTAGGAATCCCATTAGACAAACTTGCATTCAGTGTATTTGAAGGAAATGAAAATGCACCTAGAGACACATATAGTGCAGAAGTATGGAAAAGTTTAGGAGTAAAAGAAGAAAACATATATTTTCTAAGCAAAGAACATAACTGGTGGGAACTAGGAAGTGGAGAAGGACCTTGTGGGCCAGACACAGAAATGTTTGTAAAAGTAAAAGAATGCAACAATACAAACTGCACTCCATCAGAAAACTGTGGTTGCATGGTTGAAATTTGGAATGATGTATTCATGGAATATTTAGCAAAAGATGGAAAATACACACCACTTGAACACAAAAACGTAGACACTGGATTAGGCGTTGAAAGAGTATTAATGACACTAAATAACTTAACAAGTGTATATGACATTGAAGTATTCAAATTAGCAAGAGAAAAAATAGAAGAACTTACAAATACAAAATACGAGGGCAACAAAAAAGAATACAGAATAGTACTCGACCACATTAGAACTGCTACATTTGTTTTAGGAGATGACATAAAACTAACACCTTCAAACACAGGAAGAGGTTATGTACTTAGAAGACTTCTTAGACGAGCAATAAGATACATTAAAAAAGTAACTGATAAAGAAGATATATTAAAAGAAGTTAGCAAAGTATTCATAGAATATTACAAAAACGATTACGAAGAATTAGGAAGAAATAGTGATTACATTTTAAATGAAATAGAGAAAGAAACAAATAAATTTAATAAAACAATAACATCTGGGATGAAAATGTTTAATAAAACAGAACAAAGTTCAAATGGAATAATAGATGGAGAACACGCATTTAAATTATTTGATACATTTGGATTTCCACTAGAATTTACACTAGAATTAGCAAAAGAAAAGGGTCTAGAAGTAGATGTAAAAGGTTTTGAAGAAAAAATGAAAGAACACCAAGAATTGTCTAGAACAGCATCAAAAGGAGAGTTTAAAGGTGGACTAGCAGATACATCATATGAAAGCACAAAATATCACACATTAGCTCATATAATGTTAGCAGAATTAAAGAAAATGTTTGGCGAAGAAGTAATACAAAAAGGACAAAACATAACGCCAGAAAGACTAAGATTTGATTTTCCTTTAGATCATAAAATGACAGAAGAAGAAAAAGAAGAATTAACTAACAGAGTAAATGATGTAATAGAAAAAGGCATTGATGTAATTAGAGAAGAAATGACTTATGACGAAGCAAAAAAAGCTGGAGCAGAAGGAATATTTACAGACAAATACGGAAACATAGTAAGTGTTTATACAATTGGAGGTGTTTCAAAAGAAATATGTGGTGGACCACATGTAAAAAACACAAGAGAATTAGGAACATTCAAAATCATAAAAGAAGAAAGTAGTGCTGCAGGAATTAGAAGACTTAAGGTAATATTAGAAGATAAATAAAAAGCACATCAATCATGATGTGTTTTATCTTGTCTTGTTTCTCTTTTAATTAATTTAGCATGAACAACAAGTTTTTCATTATTAGCATAACAAGTAGATAAAGTAAGAATCTTATCATTAGTGCTTACTGAAGTTCCAAAATTATGTGCAGTTCTATTATAAATCATTTTAAGAAAATCACTAAATTCACTATCACTACTGAAATCAACTTTTAAATAATCACTTGTAGTAGGTAAGTGGTAAACACTAAAGACTTGCCACATGGTATTTTCGTAAGGAGTAGAAAGCTTAATCACATAATTACTAGTGTCATTTAGCCAACCACTTTTTAAAATATTTTTTAAACTACCAAACATAGTCCTATCTAATCTACTATGACCATACAAAATTGTATTTTTATCAAAATCTTCTGAATCATTTCTGTAATCCATAAATACCCATCCAGCAGAATTCCAACTTTTATCAAAAGCATGTGTTAAATAATAATCATTATCACTAGTTTGAACAATAGGATAGTTAATATTAGTCCCATTTATTTGAATCCAACCAACTGTGTCTTTATTTTCTGATAATAGTTCGCTAAAATCTACATTAATTAAATTCATTTTAATATAATCCCAATAAGGATCAAATTCATCTATTTCAGATTGATTAATTATTTCAGTGTTTAAGTTATCTGGAACTACAGTAATATTGGTTTTATTGATTAAATCATCAACTTGACTATTAATTTTCTTATTATCTTTGTACCAAGAGATTCCCTCATTAATTGAAATAACTAATAATGAAATACACAAAAACATGAAAGAAATTAAAAGAACATTCTTCCATTTAATTTTATCTAAACTAAATGATTTTTTAGATTTTTTTTGTTTAATTTTCTTCATTACTTTATTATAATATAAAAAGATTTTTTTGTACATAATGAACTAAAAAAATTTATATTAACTGGATTTGTTATTTGTATAATATTTCTCGTATAGGTTTATCTTTATGATCTAAATAAAATTTATGATTAAATAGGTAAAACTTTAATTCTTTTGCACTTACAAATTCTTTCCCTCTCAACTCTTTAATATATTCTTTACTAAAAGCTTTTTTTGAGTAATCACTAAGTACAAGTAATTGCATACCTATAATTATACCTGCAAGGACATATAAAGTTATGGAATCGTAGGTTACAAATATACCTCGCAAAGTGATAGGTAATAAGTCAATGTAAAGTGGAGAAGCTAGTAAAACAAAACTTAATATGATAGTTGCTGCTAATAAAACTGTTTTTCTTTTACCAAGTTTACTAGATTGAACGTTTTTATTTTCTTTGTAAGCAATAGTATTAACTACAACAATTGCAAGTTCAAGAAGTAGTGGCACGATCATAACTACTCTTATGTAGGAAAGAATGCTTAAGCTTACAATACTAAATAATTTGTCACACATACCATCCAATAAACTGCCAAAAAACGTTTCAACTTTCCAATGTCTAGCAAGGCGGCCATCAATTGCATCAGTCGAAAAAATAATTAAAACCCATATTGAAACAACAACTGGTCCTTTATAGTAATAAATGAAAGGCAAGATTACTGAGCCAATCAACCTTACAGAAGTTAAAAGATTAACTATAATTAATTTTAAATAATAAATTTTATTATCTTTCATATAAAGTTTCATTCCTTTCACTACGTTCAAGGCACACATAGGAATGAAAACCTTGAACTAAATTTATTT